>NZ_CALEVF010000001.1 GCF_937920395.1 uncultured Clostridium sp.
TAAAAGGAAAGGTGGTTTCATCCATATTTACAGTACCAATTATATATAAGTTCTGTGGGATATAAACGTCACCGTATTTATCATAAGCTCTTTCATCTTTTATATTTCTTGTTTCCATAGATGATAGAATATCACTAAAATAATACTCCACTCTCGTTAAATTCATTTCTTCAAGACATAAAAAATAAGGCTTATCTATGTTTTTCATGGCCTCGTAAGCAGCATCAATAATAATGCCTGGAACAAATTTATTTTCAATGTTTCTGTACCCTAATAGATCTGTTGCATCTGACCAGTCTGGTCTCACAGGAACTAGTTGAATCATCACCTGCGGTGCTGCAACAGCTTCGCAGAAGATGCATTGACGACTTCAGAAGGAGATGTAGACTACAATTGAATTTTTCTCTTTGTTACAGCATATAACTGCCATTTTTAAAAGTAGGAGACTATCCTTCTGAAATGTCGTTAAATCTTTGATTATCACGATTAGCACCAACTGCTTGTGCAAATAGTTCTACTATTTTACTTTTTCCAATACCTGATATACCTGAGAGAATAACAAAAGGTTTGGTTTTTAAACTAAGATAAAAATTAGTAATTAGATCTTTTGTATAATAAAATCCTTTACTCGTTATGTATTTATGAATATATGTAACTTCATCATTAATATTGCTTACCGTACTGTTTTCCGGACTAAATAATTTTCATTTCCAGTAGCCATATCTACCCATGAATCTTTTTTACTTTTCTCCATTTAGTACACCTTCTTCACTTTATAGTATGGTAATTGTATCATAATTAAGGCTAATTTTTATTGGGTTATTCAATTGTTTTACTTAACTATATTAATTAAAAAGTGCTTTAAGGGATTCCCACTGTTTGGAAATCCCTTTTAGGGTTTTATAATTTTACATTCTTTTTAAATATTATTTGTTTTATTTATTTTAACAACTATTCCCAAGGGTCAGGTACTTTTCATAGTTTTGATGTGAAGCAGACAAACTATGTTGCTAAACTTTAGAATAAATTTCAAATCCATACATATCACATTACCACTTTTGAAAGATTACTTAATAGTTCTTCTATGGCCCATGTATAATCACTTATTATCTTATTTTTAATTTCTTCATAATCTTGCTAATCATAAATATGAGATTATTTCTATCTACTTGCATCATACTAGATGAACTAACGGATCTTATAATATCTTGCATTTCATTTATATACTTTTTACTCTATACTCGTTTTTCACAATGTTTTTGCATAAAAACAGAGTCAATGTTCCCTCTATTAGAAAAATCGGCTCTATTCAAGTACTTACTTGACTTATACCATACAATATTATTAATTTTTTTCTTCTTATTACATTCTTATTTCCCACCATAAGCATCATCTAACCCAGTACAATCATCCATTCCCGGATTACTTCTTACAAATGAATTTATAACTCCTTCCCAAGAACTATATTTTTTAAATAGTTTCTCTGGTATAGCCCCATCTGAATTTTGATATTATCTCATGTTTTTAGCTCTCATTGATTCTAATGCTCCTAAATTCCCCTCTTTGATATAAGTATCTATTCTATGAGCATTTCGTTCATTAACTTTCACAATTCTTAACTAATTCAAAATGCTTTCGCAGATTTTAGTATATTTAAAATAAAGCTAATACTTCTTCTATTAGAAATATCAACTCTATTCATTCTTATTATAGTCAATTCATTTATTATAAGTTAAAATTAACCCAATCAAAATCTACTGTTTTTTAAGTTAATACCTTCCATAATTCCTTTTTTATATTATCTAAATAATTATTAATTTTAATACGTTCATTAAAATCATTCCTCCACACGAAAAATTCAGATAATCCCCCTTTAGGAGGGTACAGACTACTATGAATTTCTTTAACCTCTTTAATTGTTTTATTATCTTCACAAAAATTATTTAGTATGCAATCATTCAATATTTTAACTATATACTTTACTTCATTTATTGCGAAATCAACTTCTCCCTTACCTTCTCTTTCAAGAATCTTTAGCAAATTGCTAAATAACTCAAATAATTTTAAGATGAACTTTTGATTTTCATTAACACTCATATTGATTTACCTCCTATCCCCAACCATTATACCCCCCTATTTTACCACGATTATATCATTAAAATAGTCTATACTATCTATATCAATATTTATAAATTTAAAATCTTTCGTGTACACACCTTCAACCCCATGCCATATAGCATATGCTGATGCCCTTTTAAATACTTCGTATTTTTGATCCCTTGTTATCTTCTCCAAATGTCCATTATTCTTGTTTAAAATATTATTTGCACTAATCCACCAAACTTTATCTCTAAAATCAGCGACTGTTAATATAATAGAACAACTTGAATCTTCATATTTTATTTCATCTCTACCATCATCTGTTATCTTATAATACTTTTCATATTGTTTATTCATATATTCAATTCTCCTACCTTATATTTATATGTGCTATTAGTTCATTATGGCTTACTAGATGTTTTCATTAATTAGTAAGTTCTATTTTTCTTCTTCGAACTTCTTCAAGAAAATGTTCGCACGCCTCACTTTCATTAATTGTTTAATATTTTATAACTTCTCCTATCCGTTCAATATTTTCTATTACATACTACTTACTTTTCTTATATTCTAAGTCAAACGGCCCCATCATTAAAACATCTAAATCTTTTTTATAAACGCATCTTCCTATCTTTTCATCACTAATAATTTTCATTACCTCTTGAATATTCATATTTCACTCTCCTTAACGTATTTCTTTAAGCGTACCTATTTCCATTAATTCTTTTACAGTTAATGTTATCTGAGTTTGAATTCCTCCACCTATTGGATTATATACTGCAGCTATTTTACCCTCGTTAGTTATACCACTATTATCATACAATTTCGTCAAAAATTCAGCCTTTCTTGTTGCAACTAATGTTGCATTGTATCCACCCCAGGTGCTTTTAGCTCCCGAATTAATAATATCCTAAAAATCACAAAATTTTAAAACCAAAATAAGTTTCGCAACATTGATTTATCCTCTTCATATATCCCCACATTCCTTCTGCCTCATTTCTTCCATCCCAATCATAATACTTCAATAATTTATCTTTATTATTTAATAATGTTCTTCTAATCTCATAAATAAATTTTTCTCTATTAAAATCAAACGGCGACCGTTTATTTCTCTCATTTTCAATCTGAATATACCATATATTTATTGCATCATCATATGAACTTCCCATATCAAAGTACATATTCCTATCATTTTTCGCAAGTGTATTATATAGATTTTTACCTGTAATCTTTCAATTTCCAGTTCCATCCACATTTTTTGTTAGTCGATATTTTTCTGATTTATTTTGAATACTCAAATTTCTCAATTATTTCATCCATTACTTCTTACTCTTCTCAATTTCTTTGTATCATAAAAAGAGCTAATGTTTCCAACCTGAAATATTAACTCTTATCATTATTATTATAATATATAAATTTCATTAATAGTTAAGGGCGTTCCGATATTTTTCCTATCGTTACTATCAAATTCATTACTTATAAAAGAATCAAACCAATATTCAACTACTTTTTTGTGATATATATTCTTTAGGTCATCTTTGTTATCGTTTAATCTAAAAAAACAATATTTTATGTCATCACCTATGTCTTCCATCATTCTACTGTTTTTTTGTGCATTTGCTTTTTCTTCATCACTTTGGAATAAGTTCGGAAGGCTCATTCCCGTTCCAACATTTATTTTAACCGTTCCTACTTCATCGCAAGCTTGAAATATATATTCCATATTTCACCATATATTATTTCTATCTACCTGCATAATACTAGATGAACTAACGGGTCTTATGATGTCTTTCATTTCACTATATAATTTTGCATAAGAAAAGGGCTAACACAGGATTTTTGTTTCCTATATTAGCCTTTGAATTTTAGTGTCTATTTAACTTTTTACAAATTTTTGATTACTAGGTTATACTATTTCTCCGTTTATAATTTTTTATATTTATTAGCTATTCCCAAAAGTCTTAATCCTAATTCAGAATCCAAATCCCATGAATCAACTATAGCTCTAGGATATCCAGGTATATATTTTTGTGGATTTGATGTATCCTTCATTATTTTAAGTTCTTCTATAATTCGTTGCAGCTGAGATTCATTCGCGTTGTTACCTAATCCTCTTTTGTGTAATTGTATCTCGGCCTCGATATCAGCTATTCCTTGCTCGATTAATTTAATAGTCTGTTCTTCTTTATTATTTATGGCTCCAGTATATTGTTTATGTCCTTTATCCACCGTCGTTCTACTCCTTCTTTATAACGAATTCCATTTTCAATTTAGTCACGATTAAATATGTACATATGCTAAAAGTCGATATTTCCCCTGGGAAACATCTTATTATTACCTCATGCTCTAGCTTATACCACATTATTTATTATACACAATTTGATAAATATTTTCTTAAGTTAACCTTGTTAATCCTTATTTCATTTACCTGTTGTCCTGTAAAATTTAAAATAGGTGTCTTTATAACAACTAATTCTTCTATCGTTTCTAAACTTACTGCTTTTTCAAATATAAATTGTTCCTTCTTAACAAATGCTAACTTCTTAATATATATTTCATTTGAAGTATATAAATCAATAGTGTTTGTATCAAGTAAAGTTTTATCAACCAATAGGGGCTCAAAATATTCATTTTCGTACAATACCTTATAAGTCAACCAATATATCATATCTACATCATGTTTACTCACAATTTTCGAAAAAAGATTTCCATGTATATTTCCCATAATATCTACAAATTTTTCAAATCCATAATCACAACTTTCACTAGTAATTTTAATGTTTTCCCCAACTACTTGAAAAGAATATTCTTTATTTTTATAAATACAAAATGTTTCACTCATTTCATCAACCTCATATCTTATTTAACTAGTACCCATCCCTTTGATTTTTTATATATGAATTGTGTGTTATATTTCCTAATTTTTTATTGAGGTGAATTGAAAAAGTAACTTCCACTTTGTAGAGTTAAGTTCCACTGTAAAAAA
>NZ_CALEVF010000002.1 GCF_937920395.1 uncultured Clostridium sp.
ATGCGCCGATGGTACTGCAGGGGTAACCTTGTGGAAGAGTAGGTTGTCGCCAGGTAATAAAAAAAACACTAAGTTTATCTTAGTGTTTTTTTGCGTTGAAAAATAATAATAGTATCTGTTAATTACTTATAAATGTCTAGAGAATGATAACGAAAAGTATATGATTATAGTACAAAATATAGTAATATGTTTTATAGGAGCATTATGGATTTAAAATAAAATATCAATAAAATTGCAATCTAATGTAATAACTGGAAGGAGAAATTATAAATGGCTGATCAAAGACTTAATAAACTTGCAAGGTTACTAGTAAATTATTCAACTAAAGTTAAACCCGGTGATTTTGTATTTGTATCCTGTGATGAGGTAGCAAGACCTTGGATGGTAGAGGTAGTGAAGGAGGCAATTAAGGCAGGCGCACATGTAGAAACTCAACTTACATCTACAGAGGTATCAGAAGTACAACTTAAATATAGCAGTGAAGATCAATTGCTTTCGGAAAATGTTATTTTTAAAACAATGCTTGAAAAGGCAGATGTATGGATTTCTGCTTGGGCAAGTAGAAACACAAAGGGATTTTCAGGAATTGATGCAGTTAAACTTAAAATATCATCTAAAGGTGCAGCAAGTTGGAGAAAAATATATTCACGAAAGATGGGTGATGGTTCTTTAAGATGGTGTGGTACACAATTTCCTACTTATGCTGATGCCCAGGAAGCTTCAATGAGTTTTAGTGATTATGAGGATTTTGTTTATGGAGCAGGTTTACTTGATGCTAAAGATCCTGAATTAGAATGGAAAAGAATAAGCGCAGAGCAAGATAGATGGATTAGTTACCTTGATACAAAAAAAGGATTACACTTTATATCAAAGGGGACAGACATCAAAGTAAATGTATCAGGTAGGAAATGGATAAACTGCGATGGTAAAGTGAATTTCCCAGACGGAGAAATATTTACATCGCCTGTAGATGATGGTGTGGATGGAGTAATTACATTTAGTTTCCCAGGAATATATATGGGTAAAGAAATTAAAGGAATAGTTTTAGAGGTTGAAAAAGGAAAGGTAATTAATGCAACAGCATCAAAAGGTGAAGACTTGCTTAAGGCACTTCTTGAAACTGATGAAGGAGCATGTAGATTTGGGGAGGTAGCTATAGGGACCAATTATGGTATTAAGGATTTTACAAGAAATATGTTGTTTGATGAAAAGATAGGTGGAACAGTGCACATGGCTATTGGTGACTCAATGCCAGAAGCGGGTGGAATTAACAAATCTATTATTCATTGGGATATGCTTTGTGATATGAGAAACGGTGGGAAGATTTTTGCAGATGGTGAATTGTTTTATGAAAATGGAATATTTATTGAAGACATATTAAAAAAGTATAAATTATAAAGTAATAATAGGGTGTATATGTAATTTTATTAGGAGATGTATAATGGATATTTTGCAAAAAAAGTATATAGCTTATGTTGGAACCTACACTAGTAATGGAAGTCAGGGTATATATTCATATAATCTTGATATAAAATCAGGACGTTTAGAACAAATAGGTGTATCTTGTAAAGTTGATAATCCAAGTTATTTGAATATTAGTCTTGATAATAAATTTTTATATACAGTTTTGGAGAATGAAGTTTTTAATGGTGAAGTTGGTGGGGCTGTTGCGGCTTTTGGCATTAATCCAAAAACTGGTGAAACAAAGTTGCTAAATATTGAGGGTACTAAAGGTAAGGACCCTTGTAATGTTTGTATTGATCGTGAGAATAAATATGTTTTCGTAGCTAATTATAATGAAGGAACTGTGTCAATGTTTTCAGTTAATGAGGATGGAAGGCTTGGTTCTTTATTAACAATTGTGGAACATGAAGGAGCAGGACCAAATAAAATAAGACAAACAGAACCTCATGTGCATTATGTAACGTTAACTCCTGAAGGAAAATATTTATGTGTTGTAGATCTTGGAATAGATAGTGTCGAATTTTATGAGGTTGATAGAAAACATGGTAGTTTGATTATTAACGATAAATTATCATTAAAAATGACACCAGGTAGTGGTCCAAGGCATATGGAATTTCATCCGAGTGGTCAAACAGCTTATATTATTACGGAACTTAGTTGTGAAGTTGTAGTAGCAAGATATAACGTAGAGAAGCAAATTTTTGATATAATACAGAGCATTTCAACGTTACCTAAAGGATATGTAGGTGAAAATATTTGTGGAGCTATTCATATTTCACCAGATGGTAATTATCTTTATGCATCTAATAGGGGAGATGATAGTTTAGCTATTTTTAAAATAGAAAGTACATCAGGCAGATTAAAATTAGTTGGACATACATCAACATATGGAGAGTGCCCTAGAGATTTTGCAATTGATCCTACAGGTAAGTTTATGTTTGTTTCAAATCAGGATTCCAATATAATTGTAACTTTTAAAATTGATTCGAATTCGGGAAAATTGGAAGTTCTACCTGGAGATATTAAAGTATCAAGCCCTGTTTGTATAAAGGTTATAAGTTTATAAATTAAAGGTAAAGTAGGTATGAGATATATACTACATCACATTATAAGGTAATATAAGGAATAGAGATGGCAATTGCTATCTCTATTTTAAAATACAATAAATTAATATATTTTATTAACTTTATATCCTTCTTTACCTAATGCACTTATAATAGCATCAACATGATTATGACCATTTGTTTCTACAGTAATTTCAAGTTGAACTTGCATAAAACGGTCATTAGTTTTAAATTGATTATGGTCTAATTTAACTACATTAGCATTTGCGTTGGCTAGGATAGTTGAAACTTTGACTAATTCTCCAGGAATATCTGACATTTCCAAACTAAAGCAGAACAATCTTCCCCTTGAAACTAAACCTTTATCTATCATTGAGGATATTGTAACAACATCGATATTACCACCGCTTAAAACGCAAGCAACCTTTTTCCCTCTTTCTTTTATTTTCTTAAGTCCTGCAAATGACAAGGCACCAGAAGCTTCCGCAATAAGTTTATGCTTTTCGAGTAGCAGAAGAAATGATTCCATAATATCAAAGTCTGAAACTGTTACAATTTCATCTACGTAATTTCTGATAATCTCAAAAGCTAGGTCTCCGGGTTTTTTTACAGCCACACCATCAGCTATGGTACAAACTGTTTCAAGGTTTACGACTTTTTTACAGTCAATAGAATCCTTCATTGCTTTTGCACCCTCAGGTTCTACCCCTATTATCTTAATATTTGGTTTCAAGGCTTTTGCTGCAAGTGCAATTCCTGCAATTAATCCACCCCCACCAATAGGCACAAGAATACAATCAATATCATCAATTTCCTCAATAATTTCACAAGCTATGGTACCTTGTCCGTACATTACAGTTAAATCATCAAAGGGGTGTACAAAAACATAATTATGTTCTTTTTCTAATTTTTTTGCTTCTGCATTAGCATCATCGTAACAATCTCCAATTAAAATTACGTTTGCACCATAGCTTTTTGTAGCCTCGACCTTGATTAGGGGGGTTGTTTTAGGCATTACAATAGTAGATTTAATACCTAGCTTTTGGGCTGAATATGCAACTCCTTGTGCATGGTTACCAGCAGATGAGGCAATGACTCCTCTTTTTCTTTCTGATGGTGTTAAGCTACAGAGTTTATTATAGGCTCCGCGAAGTTTAAACGCACCAGTAATTTGTAGATTTTCGGGCTTAATATAAACGGAATTTCCAGATTCATTACTAAATACATCACTGTATATAAGTCCTGTTTTTAAAGTAACACCTTTTAAATTTGTCTGTGATTTTTGAATTTCTAAAAGATGATGTTCTAATGTCTGATTTGATAATGATTCTAAAGCTGATTTTTGCATATATAAACCTCCTATAGTTTTAGTTATATTATTGCTAAATAAAAACACTCGTCCTTGGAAATAAATCCAAGGACGAGTGTTAATCGCGGTACCACCTTAATTGTATCTTAAAAAAAGACACCTCTCTTTTCGGTTCGTTAAAACCTAAGTCTTTTATCGAGACTAACCGGCTTCTCCTACTTTGTTCGGAAAGGCAGCTCAAGAGTGATTTGTAACTTCAACTTAGTATCGATTCTCAGCAGACATCGACTCTCTGTACCTTAAGTCTATAAAATTATACTCTCCATCAACGCATTAACAATATACTTAATTTAAAAAGAATCTTAACATTAAAAGCAAATAATGTCAATAAAAAAGAAATATTCTGTGATTTGAATAAGTGGCAGAGTATTAGAATCAATATAATATGAGTAATGATTAAATTAATTTACAATTTATACTGAAATAAAATAAATAATTGGATTTTAAAGGAATTTACTATAAGCGCATAGAATATAATAAGAGCTATAATATATTAATACCGTAGGAGGAAAATTACTTGAAAAAAGTTCTAATTATTACAGTATCTTTGATATTTTTATTTTTAAATATTCCTGTAACTGCAAGTGCAATAGAAAACACAACATTATCATCAATATCAAAAGAAACGGTTTCAAATGCTGAGGGTAAGAAAGCAGATACAATAAAACCAGTTGTAGAAAATAAGGATACTGAGGCTGAGAAAGTAAATAAATTAGATAATGTATACTTCAACTCAAATGGGGGCTTGAATCTACCAGTCCAGTCAGTTGCGTATAATGGTAAAGTAATTGTACCGCAAAATCCAACTAAGGAAGGATACGCATTTGGAGGATGGTACAAAGATAATAATACATTTGTAAATCTATTTGATTTTACAAATACGTTAATAACAGAAGATACAACACTGTTTGCAAAGTGGACAATAAATAAATATATAGTTTCATTTTACAGTCAAGGAGGAAGCTCAGAAAGTAATATAAGCGGTGATTATAACGGTGTTATAAAGCAGCCTAAATCACCAATAAAAACAGGTTATACATTTGGTGGTTGGTACAAAGAATCTAATTGTACGAATGTATGGAACTTTACAACTTGTAAAGTGACATATAATACATCGCTATATGCAAAATGGATACTTATTTTGCCACCGACTACTCCTGCAAATGTTAAAACTACTGTAATTAGTTCTACAAGTATTAAACTTACATGGAATGCTGCAAAAGGTACAAATGGATATCAAGTATATAGAGCGACTTCTAGTAAAGGAGTTTATATTCTATTAACAAAAACACCATATTTGTACTATACAAATTCAGGCTTAGTAACAGGCAAAGTATATTATTATAAAATAAGGTCATACCGGTCTATAGGAAAAACTATATTATATAGTAAGTGGACTGCATTAACTTCTAGAATGACGTCAAGTATTGTATTTAATAGTTTAGTACAACCTAATCCAGTATATGGGGAATATGCAGGATTAAAAGTCGAAATTAAAGATGAGACTAATAGTCGTTATTTAATTAGAAAATCTAATGGTTCTCAGTTATGGGTGGCTTGTAGCAGAGTAGCTATAGCAAAGAATCCGGCTACTAACACAAAATATTTAACTAAAAAGCAAATTGAAACTTATGTGAATATTACAAGTACTTTTGTTAGCAAGACTAAATATTTTACTTGGGTTGATTTGAATAGGCAAAGAGTTAATGTATTTACAGGATCAGCAAAGCACTGGAGATTAGTAAAATCATATTCATGTGCAACAGGTAACAATATAACACCTTCAAAGAGGGGATTATTTACAATTAAGGATAAGGGAGCTTCATTCGTTGCAGGTCGCGGTACGATAGTAAAATATTGGACAAGATATAGTGGAAACTACATGTTACATTCAATAATTCTAACTACGAGGGGAGCTGTTTGTGATTCGACAATAGGGAAAAGAGTTTCTCATGGGTGTATTCGGATACCACTAGACATGGCTAAATGGTACTATAATACAATATCTAAAGGATCATTAATATGGGTAAATTAAAGAGATAATATGGATTATTTAATGATTGATAATAATAAAAAACTTATTTTAATTATATAAGAATTTGTTACATATGCCAGAGGCATTTGTAGCAAATTTTTTATTATTTGTAATTTTATTATTTGTAATTTTACATTTTAGTAGCAATTAAATTATAAAAGAATATACTGTTACAAAATGTATTAAATTATTAAAAAGTGGGGGTAGTTGAAAGAAATCAGCTTACTCAGGTAAAAGTGGATCAAAGCAATCATATATTAGTTGGGAATAAGGTTATTAAAATAAATACGAAAAAATCTGTGAATAGGGTTGTAGCTTCAAACAATGCATTAGAAAAAGTTATAAACAGTAAGAATATTCGGAGTGCTAGTAGTTATTTCATATGGATTGATATATATCACCAAAAGGTAAATATATTTAAGGGGTCTAATAAGAAATGGCATCTTATTACATCAATGGTTTGTTCTACGGGTAAAGCAAGCACACCTACAATAAAAGGTAATTTCACTGTAGGAATAAAAGGTAAATATTTTATATCATCTGGAGGTGATAGGTGTAAATACTATACTCAAATAAGAGGTAATTATTTATTTCATAGTGTATTATATGATAGAAATGGAAACTACATTATAGATAATACACTTGGAGTTCGAGTATCTCATGGGTGTGTAAGGTTATCTTTAAAAAACGCTAAATTTATATATGATTATATTCCAGCTAAAACTTTTATTTGGAGCAATTAGTGTTATAAAAAACAAAAAGTTTTATAATAACAATTAATCAATATAAATTATAAGTTAAAGCCTTTTTATTAAATTGGCTTTAATTTTATAATTTAGATAAAGTAAACATAAACATACTAAAATGTAACTTAATATGGTAATATGGTATTATAGCACAAGTTTATTTTAAATAATTATCGTCAAAACTAGTACAGTGTTATGATTTAATCATTAATACTAATGGAGGATTATGAACATGAAAAACGTATCTAGGGCAGAAAAACTAATTATTGAAAGTAATGAGATTAAATCTCATGATATAGAAGAAATAGATCATAGTGCAGAGTTAATTATTGCAAATAAGGAACTAGCTTATCAAAGTGAGGAGAAAGCAGAAAGGGCAGCAGAACTTGTTATTGCAAATAAGGAACTAGCTTATCAGAATGAGGAAAAAGCGGATAGAGCTGCAGAGCTTGTAATTGCAAATAAAGAACTCATTTTTCAAAATGAGGAAAAAGAAAAAAGGGCAGCAGAGCTAATTATTGCTAATAAAGAGCTTACCTTTCAAAATAGAGAGAAAGAAAAAAGGGCAGCTGAGTTAATCATTGCAAATAAAGCACAGGGAGAATTTCTTGTTAACATATCACATGAACTTAAAACACCATTAAATGTTATTTTTTCAACAGCTCAGCTGTTTGATATGTATTGTAAGAGAGGCTCACTAGATCAAAAAAAAGACAAAATTATTACATATATAGAGTCAATTAAGCAAAACTCATATAGATTGTCTAAACTTATTAATAACATAGTAGATTTATCAAAAATTGAAGCAGGATTCTTTAAATTGAATTTATCAAATAGTAATATAGTAGCAGTTGTAGAAGAAATAGTGATGTCTGTAACTACATTGACTGATAGTAAAGGTTTAAATATTATTTTTGATACAGATATAGAAGAAAAAATTATTGCTTGTGACACAGAAAAAATAGAGAGAATAGTATTAAATCTTATATCAAATGCTATAAAATTCACAGACAAAGGTGATGAAATATTTGTAGTTATTAAGGATGGTAAGGAATTCGTTGAAATATCAGTTGAAGATAATGGTATAGGAATTGAAGAAAAGTATTTAGACATTATATTTGATAGATTTAAGCAGGTAGATAAATCTCTTTCAAGAAATACGGAAGGGACTGGAGTTGGATTAAGTTTGGTTAAGTCTATTGTAGAATTGCATGGCGGAAGTATATATGCCCAGAGTGAATTTGGAAAAGGAAGTAAGTTTACAGTATTGCTACCGGCTACAAAGATATCTCATGAAAGTAAATTGTATAATAGCAATGTGAGAAGTGAAAATGAAAATATACTAGTAGAGTTATCAGATATTTATTCATAACATTCCACAAAAGTAAATTAATACTACCATAAATTACAATTTATGGTATAATGGGTTGAGCAAGAGCAGCTTAGTAGGAGGAACTTGATGAAATTACTTTGTAAATGTGGTAATGTTGAAGACATAAGAAATGATAAGAAAATTGAAAGTTACGAATTTAAAACCCGTAATGATACTACTCTAATTCTAGTTTGTAAGAAATGTAATGAAGTAGTGTTTATAAATTAGAGAAAAAGTTAATGATGCTCTGGGGTATATCCTCGGAGCTTATTTTTAACTAATATACAAATGTTAAAAAGTGTTTTTGAGGTTAAAAATAAGAGCCATTATTATACATTAAAAAATAATAGGAGATGTTAGTATGAATTATTGGTGGATAAATGCGAATCCTCATGATGATAAAAATCCTTGGAGTTGGGTCCAGAGTATAGGTATAGGTCAGACGCAACAATGGAACTCACTAAATGAACAAGGCGGTACTAGAAAATATTTTTCAAAGGTAAAAGTAGGAGACTTGGTTATTGGATATAACTCAGGAAAACAGAGAGAACTTGTTGCACTAGGTAAAATAACAGAAGAAAGACATTCAAACAAAGAGGGGATACAGGTAATTGATATAATAAAAATTAAAGACATACAGTTTCCAATAAGCATTGAGGAAGTAAAACAAAATGATATTCTTAAAGACAAGTTTTCAAATGGCATTAAAGTTCGAGGCACTATTATATCTTTAACTAGAGAACAATATGATGAATTAGTAAAAATGATAGTGTAAAAATATTTTTGTATTAATTTTGTAAAATTTAAAGCACTCAGAAATGAGTGCTATTTTACTTGTCATAAAGTTCTGAGTTATCACATAAAAATAGTTGAGGTGATTATACATGTTTAGAACTATTGTATGTAGAAATTGTGATAATAACAAAGTAACTATCGAAAAAGTTAGGCAGCAATTATTTATAAGATGCTCAAAATGTGGGAGTATTATATTGTACGCGATACATTTAGAATGTTGGAATGAAAATGTTATTAATACATATAAGATTAGAATTAATAGTGGAAATGATAGGGTAATAGAGGCAGAAAAAATTACTAGAAATATTGATAATGAGGAGAATAGAGTTTTAGAGCAAAAGGGAATAGTGATTCGATTTATGTATATAAAAGAATATCAATACATAAGGCAACTTGAGGAGGATGAATACCTGGAAATATGTTATTTAAATTCACAAATATCGAGTGAAAACCTGGATTTTAAAGAAAAAGAATATATGAAGACAAATAAATGCTAACAACTATTGATTAATAATAATTATCTGATATAATAAATTTAAGAAGAAATAAATGCTAAAATATAATAAGTTAATTATAATATTTATGAAATTTATGAAATTTATGAAATTTGAATTAAATGAAATATAAGAATTAAAACATATGGTTTAATGTTTGGTATAAATATATTCATATAAAATGGAGGGATAGCATATGTCAATTTATGATTTTAAAGCAATTACAATCGATGGTGAGGAGGTATCTCTAGAGCAGTATAGGGGGAAGGTACTTGTTATTGTTAACACAGCAAGTAAATGTGGATTTACACCACAGTACGAGGGATTAGAGAAGCTTTATAAAGAATACAAGGACAAGGAGTTTGAAATATTAGGTTTCCCAAGTAATCAATTTGCTGGGCAAGAACCGGGTGAAAACCTTGAGATACAAAATTTTTGCAAAAGAAACTACGGAATAAGTTTTCAATTGTTTGAGAAGGGGGATGTAAGGGGGGTGAATACACTTCCACTTTTCAAATATCTTACTGAAAAAACAACTTTCAAAGGTTTTGATTTAAATCATCCTATTGGGAAAAAACTTAATGATATGTTTAATGGAAAGTTTACCGAATTTATGGAGGATAGTTCAATAAAATGGAATTTTACAAAATTTCTTATTGATAGGGATGGTAATATAGTTAACAGATATGAACCTACAACTGAACCAGTAGATATGTCATCAGATATTGAAAAACTGATAGCAGAATCTAAGGTAAAATATACTCACAGTGTGGACAAACTTGAAAATGGTGTAGGGACTAAAAAGATGTACATTGGGGAAAATGATGAAGAGGTTTTAAACTGTGAAGGAGGCCCTTGCAATTTTGTATATAAAGAAAATATTGATTAGGTAATTATATTTAATGTATTCTGATGTGAATTAAGTATGAATGAAATAATAAGAAATATACCATTCCTTATTTTATCTTAAATGTTGGACAAGTTGTAATTGATGTTTTATTATATAGTTAGAATACAAAATATTTTATAAAATAAGCACTAAAGAGGAGAATAAAACATGAAAAAAGTAATATTTTTTGATATAGATGGTACATTAATTGATTGTACAAGAGGCATTACAGAAATGACTCCGAGGGTTAAAAAATCTATTAAAAAATTACAAACTGACGGTAATTATATCTTTATTGCAACAGGTAGACCTTATGCATTCATAAGCGAAGAACTGTTAAAATTTGGGTTTGATGGTTTTGTGTTTACTAATGGAGCACAAGTAGTAGTTAAAGAAGAATTAATTTATAAACAAGAAATTAATAAAGAGGTTGTAAACGAAATAATAAAGAATTTTGAAAAATTTAATATTGAGTATATATTGGAAGGTGAAAAATATTCATATATGAAGAGCGAGTTTCAAGAGCTATATGCATATTATGATAGTTTTGATATATCAAGGAAGTACATAAAGATTGAGTATGATATAAGAAATATTAATATTTATAAAATGGAGATGTTGTGCAAAAGTAAAGAAGCAGAAGAATATTGTCTATCATTAAAGGAGAATGGATTTGATTGTAATCATAATATATCAAGTAACATTTTTGAAGTTTATTCTAGTAGGGAAACAAAAGCATCTGGAATAATGAGAGCACTCAATCATTTAAATATTCCAATAGAAAATAGTTATTCATTTGGGGATGGTATAAATGATATAGAAATGCTAGAAGTTGTTGGATGTGGTATTGCTATGGGAAATGCAAGTGAAAAAGTTAAAGGTCACGCTAAAAAGGTAACAGATGATGTTGTACGTGATGGGATAGCGGTAGGAATAGAAAAATTTATAAACTAAACTGATTTATGTATTAGTATGATTATAAAATCCAAACACATCCTCTTGTAGAGATTGCGCTTGGATTTTTTTTGAGTAATAGGAAATTTAAAGTGTTAGTATTAATTAACTTGGTATATAATGAAGTTATTAGATAGAAAATCGGTTAATTATGAGGAGCGCTTAAGATGGAAGAATTAAAGAAAGCAATTGATGAAATAGTTAAGCAAGATATTATAAAGGCAGTTATTAGCAATAAAACCAATAAGGATGTAGAGTATAATAAAATAACATTTGTATTAAAAGAGGATGATTTAAAACAATATTACCAAATAGAAAAAACGACTGATAAGCAAGTTTTTCATGAAAATATTAATATTGATATTTTAGGAGAAAAACTTTTGGAATATGTACAAGAAAAATATAAACAAGTTGATGCTTGGTTAGGTACTACAACTTTTGATTTAAAAATATCTAAAAAAGGTAAGATTCATTTAGGAAAGAAAAAAAGTGATAATGAAAGGCTTACAAGTAAAAGTCATAATAAAGAAAAAAATTATATTCTTAAAGAGGGTATGATAATCGAGCCTCTTATAGATTTAGGTGTTTTCACAAAAGAAGGTAAGGTTGTTAATTCAAAATATGATAAGTATAAGCAAATAAATAGGTTTGTTGAAGTTATTGATGACGAAATTAAAAACAACGAGTATAAAGAACTTACTATAATAGATTTTGGATGTGGAAAGTCTTATTTAACATTTATATTATATTATTATTTTGTAGAAATTAAAAAAATTAATGTAAAAATGATAGGCCTTGATCTTAAATCGGATGTAATTGAAAAATGTAATGATATAGCTAAAAGATATAATTATGAAAATTTGAGGTTCGAATTAGGTGATATAAATGGCTTTAAATATGAAAATAAGGTTGATATGGTAATTACATTACATGCATGTGATACGGCTACTGATTATGCACTGCACAATGCAATAAAGTGGAATAGTGGAATGATTTTCTCTGTTCCTTGCTGTCAACATGAATTTAATAGCCAAATTAAAACAGAATCTTTATCAATATTAACAAAATATGGAATAGTGAAGGAAAGAGTTAGCGCACTTATGACAGATGCGCTAAGGGCAAATCTTCTTGAGTGCTCTGGATATAAAACACAACTTTTAGAATTTATAGATATAGACCATTCACCTAAAAACATATTGATTAGAGCAATCAAAGCTAAAATACCTTTGGAGATAAAAGAAAAAGCTCTGTCTGAGGTTAATGATTTAATGACTTCATTTAATTTAAAACCAACATTATATGATCTATTAAAAAAGGATAATTTAATATAATTATCATAATAATAGTTTAAGAAGAATAACCAAATTAGGAAGGTGGATGATGTAAAGGTGTTAACAATATATGCAGTATCTGATTCTATAGGAGAAACAGCAGAACTTGTAGCAAAATCAGTAGAAAGTCAGTTTCCGGGTAGCATTATAATAAAAAGAGTACCATATATTAAAACAGCTGAAGATGTTAATAAATTTATTAGTAAAATAGAGGATAATTCGAAAGCAATGGTTATTTCGACTATTATTATGGTAGATGTAAAAGAATTCTTAGTTCAAAGATGTGTAGAAAAAGGTATATTTATATCAAATGTCTTAGGCCCAGTAATAGGACTTGCAGCTAAGTTATTAAACAAACAGCCAGAATATATTCCCGGAGCAATATGGAATATGGATAAGGATTATTATAAAAGAATAGAAGCTATGGAGTTTGCTATACAGTTTGATGACAGTCGTGATTATAATGGAATAAAATTGGCAGACGTAGTTCTTATTGGTGTCTCAAGAACTTCAAAAACTCCATTATGTATGTATTTAGCTAATAAGGGAATAAAGGCTATAAATATACCTTTGGTGCCTGAAGTTCCTGTCCCAGAAGAATTATATAATATTCCAGGACGAAAGGTTATAGGACTTACAATAAATCCTTTTGAACTTATTGAAATTAGAAAACATAGGATGGATAAATTTAGTGGACTTAATTCTAGTTTCCAATATTCCAATGATGCAAGAATATTAGATGAGTTAGATTTTGCTGAAAAAATAATGAAAAAGACAAGGTGTTTAATAATTGATGTTACAAAAAGAGCTATAGAAGACACTGCTTTAATTATTATGAAAAGCATAGGAAGTACTAAATAGCTAAAAAAATTTGTATTCCAATCAATAAAATAGAATAATTTAAAGTAACCATACAGTGGATAAATATTTATCTATTAGGTTAATTACAGTTGATATTTATTATTAATTAGTATATAATATTAATAAAGAAAGGAAGTCTTCGTATGAGAACAAAAGGAAATAAAATATCTATTATTGGGGCTGGATTTGTAGGATCAACTACAGCATTTGCTCTAATGGGTAGTGGACTTGTAACTGAAATTGTAATGGTAGATATTAATAAAGACAAAGCTGAAGGAGAGGCAATGGATTTATCACATGGTGTTTCCTTTGTTAGACCAATAGAGATAACTTCTGGCGAATATTCAGATACAAAAGATTCAGATATAGTAATTATTACAGCAGGAGTCGGTCAAAAACCTGGACAGACAAGGCTTGATTGTATGAATAAAAATTTAAAAATATTTCAAAGCATAGTCCCAGATGTTGTAAAATTCAGTCCTAATTCTATATTATTGGTAGTATCAAACCCAGTGGATATATTGACTTATATAACTTATAAGTTATCAGGATTTCCAAGTAATAGAGTAATTGGTTCTGGTACAGTTCTTGATACATCAAGATTTAAATATCTACTTAGTAAACATTTTGAAATTGATGCAAGAAATATTCATACTTATATAATGGGTGAACACGGTGACTCAGAAATTGCAGCTTGGAGTATAACTAGTATTGCAGGTATGAATGTCGATGAGTACTGTGCTACTTGTCCTAAAAAATGTAATGGAGAGCTTAAGTATGATATATATAAAGAAGTAAAGGAAGTAGCTTATACTATTATCCAAAAGAAGGGCGCAACTTATTATGCTGTTGCTCTGGCGATAAAAAGAATAGTTGAAGCAATATTAAGTAATGAAAACTCTATTCTTACAGTATCATCTTTGTTAAAGGGTGAATATGGAATTGAAGACATTTATATGGGAGTGCCAACAGTTGTAGGTAGAGATGGAGTAAAAAAAGTATTAGAGGTTACACTTAATGAGGAAGAGAAGAAAGAACTTTTTGAATCTTCAAAGGTTCTCAAGGAAGCTATAACGGATTCAAAAATATAATATTAAATGTAAAATAAAACCTGACATTTAATGAAATATGCCATGTAGATATCATCTTAAAAAAAGAGATATTTGCATGGCGTTATTTTTTTCGAATTTTTATACATAATGTTAATTCGAATTTTTATACATAATGTTAATTTGTGTGTTTATGTATTATAAAATTGGGAAATTATTAGTCGAATAAAATAAAATGAAAATAACTATTGAATTTATAAAAAAATATGATATAATTCAAATATAGACTAACTGACATACAAGTATATTAGAATGGTAGAAATACAAATATTAATAGAAAGTTATGTTCATACAACAATAATTGATTAAAGGAACATTGTTCAAACTTTTTCAAGTAGAATCAGGTTGTCTTTAAGTATATTTATTGTAAAAGCGATAATCTCATAAATTAAGAAAATTATTTTTTTAATAAATGTGTAAACGGTACCTATACTGGGTTGAACGTGATATGTAAAAAATAGTAAAACGAAACAAAGACAGTTTTTGTTATAACAATATAAAATTAATGAAAAGAGAGGATGATAGTAAAAATGAAACAAATAAGATTAGAGTTAAGTAAGGAAAGTATAAAGCAAAATGAAGTCTGGGAAAAAGCAGGCATAGAACTTCCAAAATTCGATTTTGATAAAATGGCATCTTTAACTAGTGATAATCCTACATGGGTACATTTTGGAGCAGGAAATATATTTCGTGGATTTATTGCGGCATTGCAACAAACATTATTAAATAGTGGCACTGCAGATACAGGTATTGTGGCAGTGGAGGGTTATGATTATGAAATCATAGACAAGATTTATACTCCTTATGATAATTTAAGTTTGCTTGTAACTATGAAGCCTGATGGTAGTTTAGATAAAAAAGTTATTGGAAGTATTGGAGAAAGCTTAGCATGTGATTATTCAAGAGAAGATGAATGGAAACGCCTACAAGCAATATTTATAAAACCATCTTTAAGTATGGTAAGCTTCACGATAACTGAAAAAGGTTATAGTTTAAAAAATATATCCGAGGAAGACGTAGAAGATGGAGTAAAACATCCAAGGAGCGTTATAGCTAAAGTTGCGTCATTAATGTATGAAAGATATAAAACTTTAGAATTACCAATAGCACTTGTAAGCATGGATAATTGTTCACACAATGGAGAAAAACTTTATAACGCAATAAATTCAATTGTAGAGAGATGGACTAACAATGGGTTGGTTGAGAAAGGCTTTCTAAAGTATATCAATAATCCAGATAAAGTATCATTTCCATGGAGTATGATAGACAAAATTACACCAAGACCATCTGATAGTGTTAAAAAAACATTGAATTTATCTGGGTTCGATAGTACCGATATAGTAATTACAAAAGGTAATACATATATTGCACCTTTTATTAATGCAGAAGGACCACAATATCTTGTAATAGAAGATAGTTTTCCAAATGGACGTATGTCACTTGAAAAGTCTGGAGTATTTTTTACTGATAGAGAAACTGTGGAAAGAGTGGAAAAAATGAAGGTATGTACTTGCTTAAACCCACTTCACACTGCTCTTGCAATTTTCGGATGTTTACTTGGATTTAACCTTATTGCAGATGAAATGAAGGATCCTACATTAAAGAAGCTAGTGGAGAATATTGGCTATATAGAAGGGATGCCGGTAGTTGTTGATCCTAAAATATTTAATCCGAAAGATTTCATTAAGGAAGTAATTGAAGTAAGACTTCCAAATCCATATATACCAGATACACCACAAAGAATAGTATCAGATACTTCTCAAAAAATTGGTATAAGATTTGGCGAAACAATTAAGTCTTATATGCAAAGAGAAGATTTAGACCCAAAAGATCTTAAATATATTCCTCTTGCTATTGCAGGATGGTGTAGGTATTTAATGTCAATAGATGATAATGGAGAGAAAATGGAGTTAAGCCCAGATCCATTATTAACTACGCTTACACCATGTGTTTCAGATATTAAGCTAAATAGTGGAGAAAAAGTAGGCGATAAATTAAAAACAATACTTTCTAATGAAGAAATATTTGGAGTGAATCTTTATAATATAGGACTTGGAGAAAAAGTAGAAAATTATTTTAATGAAATGATTATGGGTACTGGGGCTGTAAGGTCAACGCTTGAAAAATATGTAGATTGTAATTAAAAAAATTAATTGAAAGTAAACGCTTTGATTGAAAATTACTGGTATAAAGTGAGAAGCTTAATTATTAAACATACATTAACTAATGAAAAGAGGTATATAACATGTCAAAAAAAGTAAGAAATATTACTATCCCTGTAGGGCTTGGTTATGGATTAATTGACTTAATGGGTGGAGGAGCCTTCACGATTATTGGAGCTTTTTTACTTTTCTTCTACACAACGTTTGCGGGGTTGTCACCTCTTGAGGGAGCTTCAATTATTGCTATTGCACGTCTTGTAGATGCAGTTGTTAGTTTAAGTATTGGAAGTATAACAGATAACTTTTATAAAACAAAACTAGGACAGAAATTTGGAAGACGTCGTTTCTTCTTACTAATTGGATCTCCTTTAATGGCAGTTTATGCACTGCTTTGGGTAACAGGCCAAGGCTACTGGTATTATTTGATATCTTATTTATTATTTGAAATGATTGCTGCCATGGTATTAATACCATTTGAAACATTACCATCTGAGATGACAAAGGATTTTAATAAGAGAACTATACTTTCAACATGTAGAATGTTTGTTTCCGCAACTGGTACTTTTTTAGCTACATTTGTGCCTGGACAATTAATTAAACATTTTGGGCAAGATAATTCATATGCATATTTTATAAATGGATGTTTCTTTGCTATAGTCTTTGCTGTATGTATATTTACCTCATATAAGGTAACATGGGAAAGAGAACTTTCACCTGAAATGGAAAAGGAGTTATTGAACAAAACAAAAGCTGAGCATAAAACTTTTACCCAACATATGCAAACTATTGCTCAGGTTGCTAAAGATTACACATCTACATTAAAAATTAGAAGTTTTAGAAAACATTTAGCTATCTATATATTCTCTTTTACTGCGAAAGACATATTTAATGCAGTGTTTATATTCTTCTGTGTTTATGATTTGAAAGTTACTGCTACAGTTGCCGCAAATTTACTTTCACTTAGTGTTGTTGGTATACCTATTACTATTTGTGCAGGATTTTTAATGATTAAAATTGGACCATCTAATTTATTTAAAATATCTTATTCAATAATGATCGTATGTTTAATAGGTTTTTATGCTGTATATAAAATAGATCCATCATCTAAAATTGCTGTTTTATTCGTAATTGCAGGTATTTATCAAGTAGGTAGAAGTATACTTGAATTTACACCATGGAATGTATTCCCATTTATTCCGGATGTTGATGAAATGGTATTTAGACAAAGACGAGAAGGACTTTTCGCTGCAGTTATGACTTTTACTAGAAAGAGTAGTGTAGCTCTTGCTACATTTGTTGTTGGTCTTATACTAGAGTATGGTGGATTTGTTAAAGGAAGAACAATTCAACCACCAGCAGTAATGCAAACAATTGCAAATACTATGGTTATTGGAGCTATTAGTTTACTTATTATTGCTCTACTCTTTACTTTCACATTCCATCTTAATAAACAAACTCATCTTATATTAACTAAAGAAATAGAACGATTAAAAAATAATGGTTCAAAACTTGATGTTGATCCAAAGACAAAAGAAGTTGTTGAAGATCTTACAGGATATAAATATGAAGATGTTTGGCAAGAAGTTAGTATGGATTAATTAAGAAATATAATATTTTAGTTTTTTATAGTATACAAGACAAGTCTATATCAAAGGATTATTGATATAGACTTGTTTTTATTTGCATTTAAAAGAATAATAAAATATTATAGCTTGTCTTTAGTATAATAAAATATCATAAGGACATAATTTAAGTCAAACACTCTGAAAGGAATGGTGACCTTATGATATTTAATCAAGTAGAAATATGTGGGGTAAATGTTTTAAAACTACCTGTATTGGAAGAAAAACAAATACAGGAGTTATTATTTAGAATACAAAATGGAGAGTATGAATGTAGAGAAAAGTTTATTGAAGGAAATCTTAAATTAGTGCTAAGCGTGATACAGTATTTCAGCAACAGAGGTGAAAATGTAGAAAATTTATTTCATGTAGGTTGCATTGGATTAATGAAGTCCATTGATAATTTTGATTTAAGTAAAAGTGGTAAATTTTCAACATATGCAGTCCCAATGATAATTGAAGAAATAAGAGGTTACTTAAAACATAACAATTCGCTAAGAACAAGTAAATATTTAAAAGATATTGCATATAAAGCATTACAAGTTAGGGAGCGATTGGTAGCACAAGACAATAAAGAACCTTCTGTATCTAAAATAGCAAAAGAACTTGAATTAACTAAAGAAGAATTGGTATTTGCTTTAGATACTATTCAAGAGCCTATTGCGTTAATTGAACCAATTTATCATCAGGATGTGGATGAAATTTACGAAGTAGATCAAAAACAAGATACTAAAAATTTAGAAGAGTGTTGGTCTAAGAATGTATCAATTAACGAGGGAATGAAAAAATTAAATGTTAGGGAGAAATTAATCGTAAATTTAAGGTTCTTCAATGGGAAAAGTCAAATGGAGGTAGCAAGTGAAATAGGAATAGCTAAAGAACAGGTGTCTATGATAGAAAAAAATGCATTAAAACATTTGAGAAGGTATGTATAGGGTTTTCTTTGAAAGTCCTATTTTTAATGATTCATTTTATATAAATGCTTTATTTTTTAAGAAAACAGTAGTAATATTAGTTATAATAGTAGTTTCACTATAAAAATTTATACTTTAGGGGGTACATATATGGTAAATACAGTTTTCTTAAATTTAGCAAAACTTAACTTTGATAATAAACTAGACTTTTCGTCTATAGCCCAATTAAGTACTTTTACAAAATATGATGTAAATATTGATGAAAAAATTTTAGAACGAGTTAAAGATCAAACTATAATAATTACAAAGGAATTACCTTTGAGTGGAAAATTAATATCAAATTTTCCATCTTCTGTTAAACTTATTTGTGAAGCTGGGACAGGTTATAATAATATTGATATTGAGGCTGCAAGAAAAAAAGGTATTACAGTTTGTAATGTTCCTAGTTATAGCACACAAGCGGTAGCAAATCTAGTGATCACCTATATATTAAATTTTAGTTCTTCATTAATACAGCAACAAATTATGATTAGAGAAAAAAACTTTGATAATTTTAATAAATATTTACAATTACCACATTTTGAACTTCAAAACAAAACACTTGGGGTCATTGGTGGTTATGGCGCTATTGGTAGTGAGGTTATAAAAATTGCATTGGCAATAGGAATGAATATCCTTATATCTAGTAGAACAGAGAAACCATGTGAAAACCCAAATGTACATTTTGTTTCACTTGAAGATTTATTGAAACAAAGTGATTTTGTATCGATTAATTGTCCTTTAAACGTAAATACATTACATCTTATTGATAAGGATAAAATTAAACTAATGAAATCATCTGCGTTTATAATAAACACATCAAGGGGAGCAATAATAAAGGAAACTGATTTAATAAAATCTCTGCAAAATGGAGAGATTGCTGGTGCTGCGCTAGATGTTCAGGATCCAGAACCACCACAAATTAACAATCCATTGTTTGATATGGAAAATGTTATTTTAACTCCTCATATAGGGTGGAGGCGTTTTGAGTCGAGGCAAAGGCTAATAGAACTTATGGCTGGGAATATAGAGTCATTTATAAAAGGTAAACCAATTAATGTTGTAAATTAAAAATGATATATAAAAGCTGACATCGTTTTTCTACGATGTCAGCTTTATTTTTATAGATTAATGAAAATTGTTTTCTTTTATAATGTCATTTGTTACAAACTCTTCTAACACGCTCATTATTTGTCCTTTGCTCAAGGTGTTATACCAATCCATTCTTTCAACGCAAGTTGAATCCATCATATCTTTATTGTAAAAATTCTCACCTTTTTTAATCCTTATAAATATCTGCTTCATTGTTATCCTCCTACTAAAATAATTAATTTATTATGGATACATAGTTACTGTTATTAAAATTCTTCTAATTTCAACTATGCCCATTTTAAGATAACTTATTCTTAGTTAGGATAATAAAACAATAAAATTATTTGAAATTTTATATTAGAAATGAAATTTATTAACGAGCTAGGGGCCTTATACTTCTTAAATATTTACATGTGAAGGCTATAATATCTCTAATTCTGTATAATTCACTTTCTTTATTTCGTGTTCTCCATATCTTAGTAAAATCGTAGAACCACACTTCAAGATTTTCAGCAAGATCCCTTGGCGTGAATACTGTATTTATTTCATTCATGCCTTTTTCAGTCTTTAGTAAGTTTAAGAAGAAACTATCTACCAGCTGTATTGCCCTTGCTGATACAATAAATTCTTGCAAATCAAATGTGTTTGTACGTACCTTGTTAGATAATCTAGTGAACTTATCTTCTATTTCACAAGCAAGGTTATATCCTTCTAAAATCTTTTTCCAATCAAGATTACCAAAACTCTTTTTAATAGCTGAATCATTCTTGAAATTTTCTTTCCATTCAACTAGTTCATACCATCCTACAACTTGATTCTTGGATAATTGATTAAGTAGCGACACAAGTTTAAGAGAGTCATCGCCATATTCTATTATAGATAAGGCTTTATATACATTTTCAAAGTCTTTTTCTCCTTCTGGATTCCATGATAAAGAGGCTCCGTATGCCATTCCAGGAATTGAAGTACTTAAAAAATTTATATGACCAAAGTCACCCCAGTCAGTATTTAAAACACCAGTTGCACCATATTTTACACCGTAGGCTACCATTCTTTTTATGTTTTCAAAACCTTTATCAACTTTATTAACTAGCTGGTTCCAACCCCATACACCTGGGCATACGTATTGCTCCAAACCTGATTCAGTTATTGCTTTTGTTCCATCTTCTTTGGCATTTTCATTGTAATCCCAATTAAGGCAAATGGCATCTTTACTTATATTACTTAAAAGTTCTGGATGATGTAAAATAACATCCCCCCAAAACATAACTCGCTTGCCTTTTTTCTTTACTATATCTATTACTTTGTTCAAAAATTCAACGTATAACATTCCAACTCCAACCTTATCAGCACGTGCCTTGCTTTTTCCCTTACCTAATTCAAAAGTTTCATCACAACATATATTGAATGTGTTTGAACTAAATAGAGGCATATATTGTAGGAGCATTTTTTCAACAAGTTTGATGCTACCTTCGTTAGTGGCATCAAGTGTGTGTGAATTCATTCTATGCTCAAAGGAATACTCTCCTCCCTCACTGTTCTCTAGCTCACAAAGATCATTGAATGATTTTGATCTAAGTACCTCGTACATGTGACCAAATGTAGATAATGAAGGAATTAATTCAACATGCCTTTTGTTGCAATATTGGTCTAGTATTAAAATTTCCTCAGATGTTAGTGGATCTTTGTCCATCCAAATTTCACTCATTCCCTTAAATGCAAAAGTATGCTCTATATATAGTTGTAACTGATTTATTTTATAAAAAGAAGCCCTGTCAACTAGTTCCATAAGCATTTTAAGTGTTGGTACTTTACCTCTTGTAACATCATGATAGAATCCACGATTAGCAAAGTATGGTTCATCATCAATTTTAAGTTTTGGGAGTAAAGCTCCATTTTGTCTTATAATTTGTCTTAATGTTTGTACCCCATAAAATATTCCTATGGAATTAGCACCACATATTTCGATTCGGGTACCATCAATACTTAAGCTATATGCCTCTTTTGGTCCTGATGTTTTTTTAAAAGTAATTATAACTTTATTGCTATTACAGTCAAAAGACTTATTTATTAATAAATTGAAGCCTAATTGCTGTCTAATTTCTTCTTGTAATAAAATAGCAGTATTTAGGTCATCAAAACTACATTGGTAATCTAAAACTATTTCTGTATCTCTTTTAAGTTGTAAGGTACCTTCCTTTATATCTAAATGTTTTGGACTTGGTATTAAAAACATAGTGTACACCCCTAAATTTTGTTTGATTATAATTTGGTTATTAGTTCTAAATGCACAGTAATCTCAACTTTTTAGTTGTAATTATAGAGGAAAATATTTACTGAAAAAGCACTCTTTTATAATAGTTTTGGTATAAATTCAAAACAAAAAGATGCTAATAAAATGAACAAAAAATATTCGAATTAAATGTGTATCTATTACTTTACGTTATACCATATTGGACAAAAAATCAATAGACTTAAAGAGAATAATAAAATTATAGAAATACCTATTATAATGAGGGTTAATAATTAAATTATTTGCTTGTATTATATGGAAATAAAATATTAGAATTCTAATTAAATATATTAATGATAATTTTATTTATTGCTAATAACTATAGTAATGGTGTAAAATAGACTGAATGATGTTAGCTTTGTAATTATTAAAAGAGCGAAACTGCTTACTTCGTTGAATAATATTTAAGGATTAGATAGCAATAAATAAAGGGAGTTTATAATGAGTGAATTGAACACAAATGAATCAAACAAAAATGAATTAAAAAGAGGATTAAAAGCTCGTCATCTTCATATGATTGCTATTGGTGGAGCAATAGGAACTGGACTATTTTTGGCTTCAGGTGGGACAGTAAGTCAAGCAGGTCCTGGTGGAGCACTAGTAGCATATACAGTGATAGGGATAATGGTATATTTCTTAATGACGGGTTTAGGTGAGATGGCTACGTTTATGCCAGTTACTGGTTCTTTTGAAACCTATGCATCGAGATTCGTTGATCCAGCATTAGGATTTGCGTTAGGCTGGAATTATTGGTATAACTGGGCAATTACCGTTGCTGTTGAAATGGTAGCAGGAGCTATGATTATGAAATATTGGTTTCCAGGGGTGCCGGCACTTGTTTGGAGTATTTCTTTTCTACTATTATTATTCGGTTTAAATATGCTTTCAGCTAAGGCTTATGGAGAATCAGAGTTTTGGTTTGCAAGTATCAAAGTTGTAGCAGTTCTAGTGTTTCTAGCAGTAGGCGTTGCAATGATTTTCGGAATAATTGGGGGACACCATATTGGTCTTTCAAACTTTACGTTTTTAGATCCTAAAAGTGGAGCCAAAGGACCATTCCCATTTGGATTTAAAGGAATATTAATGGTTTTCTTAATTGCAGGGTTCTCTTTTCAAGGGACAGAACTTGTAGGCATTGCTGCTGGCGAAAGTGAAGATCCAGAAAAAAATGTACCTAAAGCAATTAATAGTGTATTTTGGAGAATTATAATATTTTATTTAGGGGCAATATTTATTATTAGTGCATTGATACCTTTTACGCAAGCTGGAGTTACGACAAGCTCTTTTACCACTATTTTTGAAAGAGCAGGTATTGCTGGAGCTGCAAGTATAATGAATGCTGTAGTTTTAACATCAGTTCTTTCTTGTGGTAATTCGGGGATGTATGCGGCTAGCCGTATGTTATACGCAATGTCGCGTGAAGGAAGAGCACCAAGGGCTCTTTCTAAAGTAAATTCTCGCGGAGTTCCTATAAATGCCTTATTACTTACTACATTGGTAGCTTCTGCATCTTTTTTAGTAGGATTATATGCGCAAGAAACAGTATATATGTGGTTAGTTGCAGCTTCCGGACTCGCTGGATTTATTGCATGGGTAGGAATTGCAGTATGTCACTATCGTTTTAGAAAAGCATTTGTAGCTCAAGGTAGAGATATGAGCTTATTAAAATATAAAGCCAAATTTTTCCCCTTTGGACCAATTCTTGCACTAGTGTTATGTGTTATTGTTATATTAGGACAAGGTGTAACTTATTTTACAGCTAATTCAATTGATTGGAAAAATGTTATTGCATCTTATATCGGATTACCTTTATTCTTAGTTTTATGGATAGGATATAAGGTGAAATATAAAACTAAAATTGTAAATCTAAAAGAAGCTAGTTTTAGTACAGAGCCAATACATAAAGAAAAATAATTTAAAATTAGAATGTAGATTAGCAAAAGGTTGCAATGATAATTCATTGCAACCTTTTGCTATTAATTGGAGTATAAGTTAGATTAGCGATGAGATAATCAAACAATGTTTAAAACATTAATAATATTGCGAATATTTTAATTATTTTACCATGCGTATCCGAATGAGGAATATTGAAGTATTTAGACCTATATGTAGAAATATGGTGCTAATCATATTAGAATCTATTTATTATAAAGGTGACTTTATATATATATGATAGAATATTCCTTGTCGTCACATAGAAGTGGCACATTAAGCTAACTGTTAATTAGAGTTTAGATAAAAACTTAATTAAAAGAAGTAGTTGACAAAACAAGAAATACCTAGTAAAATAGTAGAAGTCGTCACATGATGACAAAGCAAATTGGTCTTTGAAAATTAA
>NZ_CALEVF010000003.1 GCF_937920395.1 uncultured Clostridium sp.
CTAAATTAATTTTGGTTTACCACCGCGATAGCGGTTTAGTGCTATTCTTATAATGCAAAGACTACATTTAAGTTAAACTGAACTGGTTATCACATTTATCAAGGATAACAACTACATACTAGGCAGATAAGTGATTGTTTATGCCATCTAAGGCCGATCTAAACCTTGAAATATACCCTAACTTTAAACAACACTGATACATCGAAATAAGTGCTATTTAAATATATTTTCAATAATATTAAAAACGTTTTGATTTTGGTTTGATTTTATAATAATTATAGTTATAGGATTGTTTATAGAAATATAACAGCTACTAAACTTATTTGGTTGAAATATTACCCACTATGTTAGTGGAACTTGTAGTATTTTCATAGTTACTTTTGAGGCCTTTGTAAATTTTTTTCACAGATGATAAATTGTTATCTTTACTAATGCTTTTTATTCCTTTGTTAAATTCAGTTGTATTAATAAAACCATATTTCATAGTTTTCATAATAATATTTTCCTCCGTATTTATTTTATTTTTACAGATATTATATCATATTATTTATAGTCAACTGAAACTAAATTTAATAAAGTATTAATCTATGTAACTGTTGAAATTGAAGCTGGAAATATAGTAAACTGATAATAACAACAGCCACGATATAATTATATGACATGTTTATATATACATAATAATATTATTACGCGGAAAGCTGTAATTATATTATTAAGGTGTTAAAAAGTGATTCTAGATATTTGTTATAATAAATTTTAAAAACCTCTTGTAAAATGAGGGGAAAACATGAATACTGTAGAAGGTTATATTTAGTTCTGAAAATAGTATTTAATTAATATCAATATAGATTATAAAGTCGGTTTTTAATAAAAATAAACTCATATTTATAAATTATAAGTCATTAATAAAATAAATTATTAATTATGGAAGGAAAACTAAGAGTATGCAAAAATATTCAGCAGGTTTTACATCAGAAAGACTAATAAAAAATGAAATGACGCAAGTTATTAGTTTATATTTACTGGGAAAGAAAAAGGATGAAATTAGAGATGTTGTTATAGAAGAAAATCTATTTAATATGAGAAATGTAGATGCAATCAAAAAAAATTTATCATACATAAATCGAAGGATTAGATATATGGATGAGAATCTAATGAAAATTTACATTGATAATAATAGTAATGATAGTATGGTAATTCTATTTTATACTTTTTTAAGCTCTTTTAGAATCTCTAGGGAGTTTGTTATAGAAGTAGTTTATCATAATTGGATTAATCATAAAAAAGTAGTTACATGTGCTGATATTAATTACTATTTTGAAGATAAATCACAACAAAGTGAAGTAGTTGCTAAATGGAAAGAAAGCACAGCAAAAAAAATAAAAAACAGAGTATTAGAATTTTGTACACAATGTGGGATACTAGAAAAACAAAAGGGTGAGTTTAACATAAAACCTTTGCAAATAAGCCCTGAGCTAAGGAACTATATAATGAATAATGATGAGTATAAGAAAATTTTGATATATATAATAGGAGAATAGAGGGTATGATACATGGATGAATTATATGATTTTATACATAGTGATAAGTTTCTTCAGGGAATAGGGTTGGCTAATGAAATGCCATATTATATTTTCGACTATAATCCTAAAGAAGAGCTTAAAATGAGAAAAGAAATTGATTTTATTATTGATAAATCAAATCTAAAGATATTAAAAATAGATTTGCTTCAAATAACATTGGAGATATTTAAAGATGATGACATAGAAGAATTATTTGAGTGTGAAAAGAATGATGGAACAAGAGCATTCATAAAGGATGTTATTTCTCCAGTTATTGAGGATGGTAGTCTTATAGATTTAGTTGTAAGTAAGGCTGAAGGCTTTGATGTCCTTTTTATCACTGGAGTAGGGAATGTATTTCAGTTTTTTAGATTACATGAGGTTTTTTCTAAACTTGGAGATAGAAATATTAAGATACCAGTAGTAGGTTTTTATCCAGGAACTTATACTACTGAAGTTTTAAGCTTATTCAACATATTTGAAAGCACAAATTATTATAGGGCATTCAAAATCAATCGTTAAAGGGGAATAGTAATATGGGGAATGATATTAAAGTAAGTGAACTTTTTAAAAAGGAAATAACACGGAATATACAAGGGGTTATTCAGGCTGGGCAGCAGCAGGATGACATTGTTTTGGAAGAATTAAATGAGTATGTAATGACAGATGAAGTTAGTAAAAGAATGGAGGAATTTTACAACAATTATGCTGTAACATTGAATCAACCAACTGATAAAATAGGAGTTTGGATTTCGGGCTTTTTTGGTTCTGGTAAATCCCATTTGCTTAAAATTCTTTCTTATCTAATTGGTCATAGGGTTGTAGGGGGTCAAACCGCATATTCATTCTTTCTTAAAAAGACTACTAATAGTAATTTACTAGAGTTAATGAAAAAGGTAGATGAAGCTAAAAGTGATTCTATACTTTTTAATGTTGACTCAAAAACTACAACTAACAGTAACGAAAATGAGAAGATGCTAGATGTATTTTTAAAAGTATTCAACCAATTTATGGGATACTCAACTACGGATTGGATTGCAGATATAGAAAGAAAGTTAGATGAAGAGGGAAAATATAGCGAATTTAAAAGTGCTTTTAAAGAAGTTCAAGGAGCAACGTGGGAATCCAGTAGAAGTCGGGTAACTTTAAAAAGAAAGGCATTTACAGAGGCACTAATAAAGGTTGGCTATGATGATGAATCAGCAAGAACCTTTTTAGATATAACAAGACAAAGCTTTTCCATTGATATAGCTACCTTTTCGAAAATTGTAGCAGGATACTGCGAGTCAAGAGAAAAAGGTTATAGGCTTATTTTTTTAGTAGATGAAATAGGGCAATACATAGGTGGCAATAGCGAATTAATGTTAAACCTCCAAACCATAGTAGAAGGTTTCGGGAATTATGCTCATGGACAAGCATGGGTTATAGTAACTTCACAGGAAAAATTGAATGTTGAAGACGTAGACAATTTTTCAAAGATTCAAGGAAGATTTGCAACAAGATTAATCCTTTCCAGTTCCAATGCAGATGAAGTTATAAAGAGACGTTTGCTTGAGAAAAAACCTGCAGAATACAATTATTTAAAGACTAAGTATGAAACTCAGGAGCAATCCATAAGAAACATGTTAACTTTTGATGGAAACAGTACTACATTACTCTCAGGTTATAAGTCCAGTGATGAGTTTTCTGAAAGTTATCCGTTTGTATCCTATCAATTTTATCTTTTGCAGCAAGTTTTTGAAAAAGTTAGGAAAAAAGGAGAAGCAGGTAAAAGTTTAGCTCATGGTGAACGTTCCATGCTCAATGCATTTCAGGTGATTGCTGTAAGGATGGAAAATGAGAATACAGACAAATTAGCTGTTTTTGCGGAATTCTATGATACCATGGAAAATTTTTTAGATAGTTCTGTAGTTAATACTATAAGAAAAGCCGCTACTAGAGGAGATTTAGATAGTTTTGATTTGAAGGTTTTAAAGACACTTTATATGATAAAAGATCTGGATGAAATTAGAGCAAATTTAGGTAACATAACGACCTTATTTATTGATAGTTTAAATGCTGTAAAAAACAATATAGAAAAACAGGTAATGCATTCTTTAAATCAACTTACGTTAAAAAAGCTTATAGAGAAACTGGCAGACGATTCTTACAGATTCTTAAGTGATGATGAGCAGGAAATGAATAATGAAATAAGAAAAATATATATAGATGATGAAAAAATTAAAGCGAAAATTTCCAAAACTTTGTTTGGAGAAATCTATTCAAAATCTAGTATTAAAACTCAAAGGGGTAATAACTTTCCTTTTAATAAAAAATTTAATGATTATTCAATTGGGAATGCTATAAATAATATTACATTGCAAGTTTATAGTAGCGATGTTCAAGAAACAAAGGCTAAAATGGATTCTAACTCTGGTAATTTGGTTATGCTTTTACCATCAAATGCTGATGATTATGAAGGCTTTTTCAAGTATGGAGAACAGGCTGTAGCTTACAATATGAAGGTTGGTTCAAATTTATCACATTCACAAAAGAAAATATTAAATGATAAATTGGATCAAGTAGATGAATTTAATAAGAAAGGGAAAACTGCTTTGGAGATTGCTTGTAAAAATGCGAAATTCTATATACAGGGTTCCGAATTTACTTTTCCTGGAGAGGTAGTAAGTCAAATAGATAAGGCTCTTGAGGAATTAGTTAAAAACACTTTTACAATGCTTAATTATATTGATAAGGTTATTCCTCTTAAGCAAGCAAGGGATACAATATTAGACTATGCTAAAAACGGAATGATTTATCAAGAAAATATTAGTGGGCAAAGGGATAATTATCTTGCAATTGAAGAGCTAAAAAAATTCTTAGAAATACAAGGCTCTTTTGGAAAGAAAACTTTAAGAGAGATAGTTATTAATTTCTCGAATATACCCTTTGGATGGGGTGAAAATGACACATTAAGTCTAGTGGCATTATTATTAAACGAAAATAAGCTTAGGCTTAAATATCTTGGTGAAAAATTTAATGCAACACATAGTCATTTTATGGATAGAATGATGAAAGTGCCAGAGCAAGAAAAGGTTGTGGTTGAGCTTGAAGTAGAAATCCCAAGGGAACTAAAAGGAAAGATTATTAGGGTAATGAAGAGTTTATTCAAGGTATCAGAGCTGGGAGAAACTTATGATGCCATTGGTGAGAATATAAAGATAAATATTAATGAAAAAATGTTAAGCCCAATTAAAACAATAAAAATGATACAAATGAAGCAAAATTCTAACTTTCCATATCCAGGGAATATGATGATTATGAAATTGCAAAATGATGTGGATGAATTATTGTATATTACGGATAGAGAAAAGCTTGTTAAAGAGATTATTGAAAGAGAATTTGAAATTGAAGATTGGTTTAAAGAACAAGATAAACTTAGTAGCTTTTATACTAAAAATCCTATAAGTGTATTTGATTCAGGGGTTAAGTATATTTTTGAAAATAGAGAAGAAATAGGTATAATATCTACTAAAAATATAGAAATTGGAAACATTAAAGCTGAGGTAGAGGGAATATTAAAGGATGAAAATCCCTATGGTAAGATACCAGATATTAATTTGCTCATAGATAAACTTAATAAAAAAATTATAGAAGAAAGAGAAAAAGAAAGAGAAGAGCAACGAATAAATATAATTAAGGTTCAAAATGAAATTAAGTATACTGAAGAATTTTATTTATATAGTGATTTAATATCTGATTTTATAAAGAAAAATAAAAAAGCTATGATTGATAAAATTGAGGGCTTTGATAAATTAGAAAGTTTTACTTCAATCATTGCATCAAGCTCAATATTAAGTCAACAATTAGAAGAGTTTAATAGATCGTTACAGAAATATATGGATAGTTTAGCGGTTATTAAGCCTATAGTTAATGATCCCCCAGTAACTCCTTATAAACCCAGAAGCAAGAGGAAAGTATCTGTTACATGTATACTAGATAAAGTAATAAAAAAGGATATCGAAATTAACTCCCTTCAAAAGTTAGAAGAGTATTTAAAAAACTTAAAAGATGATCTTAAAGAAGAATTAAAAGATATACTAAAGGAAGAAGATTTAGTAATAAAAAAATAAGATTTTGAGGTGGAATTATTGGATAAAAGAATTTTAAAAGAATTTTCAGCCAGTGCAAGAACTGAGTTAATAAACCAAATTACACTTAAAGCTAATAGCTTTGGAGTATATAAAGACAGCCTCTCAGAAATTACTATAGGAACTGATTACGTAACAATAAACGGAAACAAATATGACCCAAGCTATGGAGAGGCTTATAGAAAATTGCTTAAAGAAAAAGATAGTAAAGGCTTCAATCTGTTGATGGAGCAGGTAGCTTACACTTGGTTTAATAGATTTATTGCTTTAAGATTCATGGAGGTTAATGATTATTTACCATCGCACATAAGGATCTTATCTAGTGAAATAAAGGGAAAAGTGTATCCAGATATATTAGAGCATTATGATGAATCTGGTTTAGTTTTAAATTTTGATGAAATAGATAATTATGTTAAATTAAATAAAAACGAAGAGGCATATAGAAAGCTTCTCATAGCTCAATGTAATGAACTCAGTGAAATGTTGCCTTTCTTATTTGAAAAAATAAATGATTATACAGATATGCTTCTACCAGATAATTTGTTAACACCAGAATCGATAATAAGTAAACTCATTAATAATATAGCTCAAGAAGATTTTTACGAAGTGGAAACTATAGGGTGGATTTATCAGTATTACATTTCTGAAAAAAAAGATGAAGTTATCAATGCAAAAAAGAAATACAAAAAAGAAGAGATACCATTTGCTACTCAGCTTTTTACTCCAGATTGGATAGTTAGATATATGGTGCAAAACTCTTTAGGAAGGCATTGGGTAGAGTCTCATCCTGAACAAAATGAGTTAAAGAAGGAATGGGAATTCTATCTTGAGAACCATAATCCAGAACCTGGTTTTGAAGAAAAACTGGAACCATATATCAATAAAGATTTAAAAGTTGAAGATATTAAAGTATTTGATCCTGCCTGTGGTTCAGGACATATTCTAGTTTACATATTCGATGTGCTTTATGAAATTTACAGTAAATGTGGATATATGGAAAGAGAAATACCTAAAAAAATCATTGAAAACAACCTATTTGGGTTAGATATAGATGATAGAGCCTATCAGCTTGCTTGTTTTTCAGTAATTATGAAGGGGATGAAGTATAATGATAGGTTACTTAGAAGTATTCAAAGGGATGGCATTAAGTTAAATATTGCAGCTATCCAAGAAACAAATAATATGGATGATGTTGATATTGCGTATATTGCTGGGGAACAAAGCGGACAGAATTATGAAAGTACAAAGAAATTTATAGATACTTATAAGAATGCGAAGATTTATGGTTCACTGATTAAAATTGAAGAATTTGATAAAAAGTTTTTTGCGGGAAGATTAAAAGAAATATTAGAAAATCCAAAAGGAGATTTATTGGAGGAAGCAACACGAAATAGAGTATTAGAGCGACTGCCAGATTTAATAAAGCAGGCAGATATAATGATTCGTATGTATGATATTTTGGTTACTAATCCTCCTTATATGGGTAGTAAATATATGAATGCTGAATTAGGTAAGTTTCTTCAAACTTACTATAAAGATTATAAGGCAGATATGTTTTCTGCTTTTATGAAATATTGTATGTCAAAAGTTAAGTATAATGGGCAATTAGGATTTATGACTCCATTTGTGTGGATGTTTATATCATCATATGAAAAGCTTAGGGATGTAATAATAGATACTAAAAACATTAGTAGTTTAATTCAGTTAGAGTACTCAGGATTTCAAGATGCAACTGTTCCTATATGTACATTTACATTAAGAAACTATTGGATAGATATATCAGGAGAGTATATAAAATTATCCGATTTTAAAGGTTCTAAAAATCAGCCTATAAAAACATTAGAAGCAGTAAAACAACCAAATACAAATTATAGATATTCTACTTATATGAACAATTTTCACAAGATACCTGGAAGGCCTATTGCCTATTGGGTAAGTAATAAAGTGTATAATATATTTCAACAAACTAAGGAGTTAAGGAAATTTGCCGAACCTAGACATGGAATGTCAACTGGGAATAACGATGTCTGTCTAAAAAAATGGTATGAAGTATCAAATGAAAATATTGCTTTTTCATGCCAGTGTATAACTGACTTTGAAAATACAGGACATAAATGGGTTCCATATAATAAAGGTGGAACATTTAGAAAGTGGTATGGTAATAATGAATATATTATTGCATATGATTTGACTTCGAGAAAGTATATGCAAAGCTTATCAGGTTTTAGAGCGTCGAGTTTAGGTTATTTTTTCAAACCATCAATTAATTGGTCAGATGTTAGTTCAACTTATTTTGGTGTTCGTTATTCCTATTGTGGGTTTGCTTTTGATGGTAGGGGAGCATCAATGTTTTCAGAAGAAAAAATAACATTTTGGATTTTGGGCTTTTTAAGTTCAAAAATAACTAGAGGATTTCTCAATATTTTGAACCCAACTTTAACTTTTAATATAGATAATATTGCATCTTTACCATTGGTAGTTGAAACTCAAAATAAATCTCGAGTAGATTTTATTGTTAAACAAAATATAGCTATGTCTAAAGTTGATTGGGATAGTTTTGAAACTAGTTGGGAGTTTATAATCCACCCTCTTTATAAATTCAAAATTACCAATGCAAAGGGTGGAATTGAACATGCATTTGATATGTGGAATGACTTTACTGAAAAACAATTTCATAAACTTAAAGCCAATGAAGAGGAGCTAAATCGTATATTTTTAGATATTTACGGATTACAAGATGAAATGACACCAGAAGTAGAAGAAAAAGATGTAACAATAAGACAAGCAGATAGAGAAAGAGATATAAAATCATTCATATCATATGCCGTAGGATGCATGTTTGGTAGATACTCAATTGATGAAGAAGGACTAATATATGCAGGTGGGGGATTTGATCTATTAAAATATAAGACTTTCAAACCCGATAGTGATGGTATAATACCAATTTTATCACAAAGTTATTTTGAAGATGATATTATTAATAGATTTGTTGAGTTTGTAAAAGTAACTTTTGGAGAAGAAACATTAAATGAAAATTTAAACTATATTTCAGAAACTATTGGAAAGAAAAGTAATGAATCTTCAAGAGATACTATAAGGAGATATTTCATTGATGGATTTTATTCAGACCACTGCAAAATATACAAAAATAGACCTATATATTGGTTGGTTGATTCAGGAAAGAAGAAAGGGTTTAGGGCACTTATTTATATACATAGATATAATACAGAAACCTTAGCTACCCTGAGATTAAATTACCTACTTGAACTCCAGACAAAATACACTAATGAGGAAAAGCAAATAAATAAATATCTTGAAAATGAAAATCTGAGTAATGTAGATGTGAAAAATTATAATAAAAAGTTATTAATTTTATCACAGATTCAAACAGAATTGCTAGGCTTTGATAAGGTTTTAGATGAAATGGCTAATAGGAAAATTGATTTGGATTTGGATGATGGTGTTGTTGAAAACTATAAGAAATTGCAAGGTATACTTGCTAAGATAAAATAACGAGCGCACGAATTTTGTTGAAAGTATAGGGTGGCTATAGAATTGATACAAACATAGCAGTAGTTGATTCAGTATCAACTACTGCTATGTTTGTAAATGAAAGTAAAACGATATAGAGGTGTAAACATGGAATTAGTAGGAAAACTAATGGAAAAATTTAATGGCGGTAATTATAGAAAAATAGTTTTTTGGTACGACAAAAATAGTGACAGGGATACAAATACTTTAATTACTCAATTAGAAGAAAATAATATTAAGTATTGGAAATTAACAGAAAAAAATAGTTTTAAAACAAGATGCCAACTTGAAATTATCGATAGAGAATCCAATTACTTATTATACGGAGATTTTGAAAAACCCAATAAAAAAGAAAATCCACTTTTGGATATTTTACTTTATTCAGAAGAATTTAATGCAGATGATGTAGCCCTTATAATAGATAGATATAACCTCGGGCATTTAAATATAAGGGATTTTATAAAGAGTTATGTTGGATTTTTTAATGATAACAAAAGATGCATGAAATTAGAGAACTTACTACCTGATATTGCTACTGAGGATGAGTTAACATTAGGTATATTATGTGTTTTATCAAAAGCTAATTCCTTAAATATAGAGGATATTGTTAAAGCAGTTTTGTTAAAAGGACTTGATGAAACTAATAATGATGTATGTGAAAATATTAGAAAGTTCTTTAGTTTAGATATATTTTGGAATAAAGTTTATAATTATTTTGGTATAAGTTCACAAGATAAAAATTTGAAGTATCTGATGGATACATTAATATACTGTCACTTTAATTCTAATCTAAAATTTAATCTTTCAACAGATTTTAAGTACACTTTCAAATCAACGCTTCCTAATACCTGTAATATTTTTTTAGAAGATTTGATGAAAGACAATAAAGATATCACTATTATAAAAGAATACATAAATAATATTGAGGTTAAGTGGGAGATAGAAAATATATTAAAGAAACAATCCTATTTAGATTATTATAGATGTCATACCTTCAAAATTATTGAGAGATTGTTAGTTTTAAAATCAATTGAAGAGATATTTAATGAAACCGTTAATTATGACTTGTGGAGAGAAATACTGACAGATAGAAATTCTTCCTACTGGATGAGGTACGATGAGATAAATGGCAATTATAAAATTATTACAAAAGCATTAGAGCTTTATAATGAAAAGGTAAAGTTTAGAAATCAGTATGCGCCTGGGAGTGCTATAGAGTGGGCTAGTCAATATTCAAAGGAGTTATATAAAATAGATAAGGTTTATAGGAACTTAATTAATGAGTTTAGAAGTGCAAATCAGCCAGAGGTATTGTTTGAAACTGTAGGGTATTTCACTGACTGGTATAGCAATCTTTATCTTGAAAAAGTCGCTGAGTGGACTGATGAAGTAGTTAATAAGGAATTAGCGGATAATTATCATGTAGAAAAAATGCTTATGCAAAAAGATTTTTATGACAAAAAGATAAAACCTCTAATGGATAAAACATCAGAACGTGTATTTGTTATTATTTCAGATGCACTTAGGTATGAAATTGCTAAGGAATTAGAAGAAGAATTAAAAAAGAGAATTAATTCAGAAGTTGAGGTAATACCTACATTGGCGTCCATACCTACTTATACTCAATTAGGTATGGCCAGTCTTTTACCTAATAATGAATTCTCAATTGATGAAAATGGTGTTGTATACATAGATGGATTAAGCACCATGGGAACTAAAAATAGGGAGAAGATACTTAAAAGTTATCAAGAAGAATCCATTGCAATGCCTCTTAATCAATTAACCTTAATTAGTAAACTAGAAGGGTTAGATATTATTAAAGGTAAGAGACTTGTATATCTTTATCACGATAGAATTGATAAAACCGGTGATAGTTCTGCATCAGAGGCATACACTTATGAAGCCGTTAAATATGCTATTGATGAACTAAAGAATGCTATACAAAAGCTTCTTGGAAGTTATGGTGCAGTGAGGATATTTATCACAAGTGATCATGGTTTTATTTATCAATCAGAAAAAATAGAAGAAAAATACAAGGCTATAGCAATAGATGGAACTATATATGATGGAAATAGGCGTTTTGTAGTAGGGAAAAATTTAATTGTCACTGATGGAACTAAAAAAATCAACCTAGATTATATAGGATTAGATGCTGAGGCGGTTGTTGCCACTGGTCTAAACAGGCTCAAAGTAAAAGGTGGAGGACTTCGATTTATTCATGGAGGTGCGATGCCTCAAGAGGCTATTATCCCCGTATTGTGTTATAAAGCAAATAAGGGAATTACCAAAAGGAAAGAAGAACAAAAGGTTGATATAAATATTGCTAACAGCAAGGCTATAACTAATTATAATTTTAAAGTTATCTTTTTTCAAGAACAAAAGGTTGATGATAATTTGGCTAAAAGGATTTTAAAGGTAGGCTTTTATCAAGGAGAAAATAGAATATCAAATGAAGTTATATTAGCATTTGATTCCATTGAAGATGCAAGTAAAAGGGTATTTGAAAAAACATTTATATTTCAAGAAAAATCTTATGGTATTGGAGAAACTGTTGTACTCAGATTAGAAGATGACGAGGTATCAAAAATATATAAAGAAATCCAATATGAATTTAAAATTTATGATCTATTTTAAATGAAGAGAGGGACAAACGTATGATCAAGGTTGGGGATACTGCAAGGGGAACTGGATGGCCTGAAACAGTAGAAATAAAAAAAATAGAAGAAGTAGATGGTATTTACTTCATAGTTGAAGCTATCGGAAAAAATACAAATAAATATTATGAAACCCTTATGGACAAGGTTCAAATGGGAAATGTTCTTACATTAAACATTTCTGATTCTATGAACGAATTTATGGAAGCAAGTACATTTAAAAGGTATTTAGAATATCTTTACTTTAAAACTGAACAGAAATATTCATCTTCAAAAGCATTGGGTAGTAAAAACTTACTACCGTTACCACATCAAATTGAGGCCGTTTATGGTGTTATGCTGCAAGCTCCTGAAATTAGGTTTCTACTTGCAGATGATCCAGGAGCTGGTAAGACAATAATGGCAGGTATGTTAATAAGGGAATTAAAGGCCAGAAAAATTGCAGAGCGCATTTTAATTCTTGTACCACCATTAGTTTTAAAGCAATGGCAGGAAGAGTTAAAGTCCAAGTTTAATGAAGATTTTAAAATAATTACAAGAAATACTTTAAATGAAGCAGAAGGTAAAAATCCTTTTGATGAATATCCTCTATGCCTTGCATCATTATATTGGGCAGCAAGAAGTGATGTAAAGGAATTATTGCTAGAAGCAAATTACGATATGGTCATCGTGGATGAAGCTCATAAAATGGCTGCATATACCCAAGGAACTAAGAAGAGAAAAACAAGAAAAACAAAAATTTATCAGCTTGGAGAAGCTATTTTAAAAAATGCACAGCATAGACTTTTATTAACGGCAACACCTCATAAGGGAGATATTGAAAATTATAGGCTTCTGCTTAAACTTGTAGATGAAGATATATTTGCTAATGTTTCTGTAGATGCAAATATTAAAGAAAAAAGTAATCCGTTTGTTATAAGAAGATTAAAAGAACAAATGGTCAATTTTGATGGAACGCCTATATTTCCAGAGCGAAAAACTAAAACACTTGAATTTGATTTAAGTAAGAATGAATTAGAGCTGTATAGGGATGTAACTAATTATGTAAGTGAACATTTTAATAGAGCAGAGCAAAGAGGAAACAAAGGCACTTCTTTTGCAATGATGCTACTTCAAAGAAGATTAAGTTCATCAATAGATGCAATATATTTTTCTCTTAAAAGAAGACACGAATCCCTTTGTGAGCTGTTAAAAACTAGTATAACAGCGCAGGAAGATATTGATAAACGGCTTGAGGATATTGACATGGAAGATTTTGAGGACGAGTCGTATGAGGATCAAGAAGAAATTGAAAAATTGCTAGAAAAAAGTGAGGATTCAATAGATATTAATGAGTTAATTAAAGAAATCGATATTTTAGAAGAACTCATAAAGAAAGCAGAGGACATTAGACTAGAGGGGACCGAAAGAAAATATATTGAATTAGAAAAAACGTTGTTTGGAGAAAATGGTATTATTGAAAAGGGCGAGAAAATTATAATATTTACTGAAGCGGTAGACACATTAAATTTTCTTGAAAATAAATTAAAAGACAGGGTTTCAGGAATTGCAAAAATTGTTGGTAAATTTTCTATGGATGAGAGAAGACGTCAGGTCGAATTATTTAGAAATGAATTACCTGTAATGCTCGCCACAGATGCTGGTGGTGAATCAATTAATCTGCAGTTTTGCAATCAAATGGTGAATTATGATATTCCATGGAACCCAAATAAATTAGAGCAACGTATGGGACGTATTCATAGAATTGGTCAGAAGAATAATGTTGTTGTTTTCAATTTAGTAGCGAAAAACACACGTGAAGGCGATGTTATGTATAGGTTGCTGACTAAAATGGAGCAAATGAAAGAGGATCTTGGAAAAGATTTAGTTTTTGATTTTATTGGAGAAATTCTTGAAGATAATAATATAAGCCTTGCAACTCTTATGGAAGAGGCAATTAGAAATAGAACCAACTTAGACGAGCTAGTGAGCAAGATGGAGAAAACACTGTCAGAGGAACATGCTAAGCTAATACAATTGACTAAAGAAGAAAGCCTTGAGGATAATCCTTTTGATTTAAATACAATGAGAAGTAACCAAAATTTGTTGAAATTAAATGTTATTTCATCAAGAGTATATACTGATTTTGTAAATAAGACGTTAATCAATAAAAATGTGAAAGTAACAAAATCAGGTAGTATCTATCGTATTGATAGGCTTCCCAAATCTATAAGAGATTTTGCTAGAAAAAAATTAAACATGGGATTCAATAATTCAAGTATAAAATACACAAATGAAGAAGAGAGTTTGGTGGAAGCTCAAGGTGAAGCTATAACTGTTATGCAAGATGAAAGTCCATTATTTAAATTAGCAATGTTTTTAACAGAAAGTGAACTTGAAAAAATTGCAATGCAAAAGGTTGAAGTCCAATATCCGACTTTAGAAAAACTAGATATAGAAATTTATGAAATTAGCATCGGTGATGGTACGGGTAGGGAAATATTAAGTGAGTTATTATATATAGCTACAGCTGATGATAATGAAACCTTTGAAGTTGACCCATATTTTATACAATATATAAATATGGACTCAAGGGCTAAAATGGAAAGTGAACAAAAGAATAATCTAACCTCATATGCAATAAAATATACTTTGGCAAAGTTATTGATTGAGAGGAGCACCAAGAGCAAAAAATTAGATAAGAAAAGCGAATTCTTAAGACGAACCTTCGAGGCTCAATATAAAGATACTATGGAAAAACTAGCAAAATATAGATCTACAAATGTGGATAATAACAATAGTGCTTTAATAAATCAGATGAATACAAAGCTTGTTCAAATCGAAGAAAAAAAGGAAATGAGGATGGAGGAAATAAATAGAGAAAGAACTATTCAGATGAGACCTCCAAAAAAAGTTTTGAAGATAACTTTAGTGCCTGATATCTCCATAAATAAGAGGATTATTATATACAGGTATAAAGATTTGGTTTATCAATATGAAAAAGAGCAACGAAGAGTAAATGTTAAAATGCAAAGACAGTATGGATTAGTAGATTTTTATAGTGAAACACAGGAAGGTAAACCTAGATATATAATTCTGATTGATGATTTATCGTATAGGTTTGATGATGTTCACCGAATGGATTTGCAAAAAATCAGAGAAGAATTAGTTGTTTATTATATTAAAAATAGTGAAGAGATAATTGAGGTTGATAAGAGAATTTATATTTAAGCAGAATTTATAAAAAATAATAACTTAATAATTCGATAAAAAATATATAAGAGGGATGTGTAAATATGTCTGAGATTAAATACGAAATAAAAGAATCCATAGGTAGCATTTCACAATCAGCAAAGGGCTGGATGAAAGAATTAAATTTAATAAGTTGGAATGAAAAAGAAGCAAAGTATGATATTAGAGATTGGGATGCGGAACATAAAAAGATGGGTAAAGGTATTACATTGTCAGTAGATGAATTAAAGAAACTTAAAGATATACTTAATAGTATGGAGATGTAAGAAAAAAATATTATCGAACAAACATTTATATACTAAGGTTTATTCGATAATAATAGGGCAAGTTCCTAATAGTGTAGTATATACTAGTTATGTAAGTGGTGATATAACTAATATAAAGGCAGAGGTGTGATAATTAAAAAAGATAGCAAAATCTTTGTAAAAATGTTTTGCTATCTTTTTATTTGGGATGTGAGTGAGTTAAAGAGGACACAGTTTAAACCAAAGATAAAATTAAAAAAGTATTCTAGTATAGAAGCGATATAATGCTAGAATTTGGAGTATAATGAGAGCAATAATGCTTAGAATAGGGTTGGAGACTACAATTCATATTATAAATGAGAAAATATGAAATTAGTGCTTTACTTTATTTGAGTTTGAAAAGGTGTATATAAAATCATCGATAGTCCAAATGGAAGGAGAATAAAAATGACACAAAAAATGACAACTTATTTTTCTGATTTCCTTAAAGAAATTCGTTTAACAGAAAATCAGGTTTCTGAACTAAAAAGTGCACATGAAACTCTTAGACGTAGATTAAAAGAGGATGAGGACTTATCTAATTGCATAGTAGAAACATTCCTACAGGGAAGCTATAAACGTTCAACTGCTGTTAGACCTAAAAATGGTAAAAGATCAGATGTAGATATCATCATAGTAACTAATCTAGACAAGGATGTTGTTACAACCGAGGAGGCATTGGATAAGTTTGAACCGTTCCTTGAAAAATATTATTCAGGTAAATTTCAGAAACAAGGTAGATCATGGGGCATTGAAATGAGTCATGTTGATTTAGATGTTGTACCTACATCTGCTCCTTCAGAAATTGTTGAAGAAGTTATAGAAAATAATTTTATTACCTCTGCTGTAGATATCGAATATAAAACAATGGATGAGTCTTACAAAGAATATGGATTTTTGCACAAGAAAAATTTAAACGAGGCATTTACCATGTTTGAAAAATCTGATACTGATGTTACTTGGAAAAACGAACCTCTGTATATTCCTGATCATGAAGCTGACAACTGGGACAAGACACATCCGTTAGAGCAAATTAGATGGACTATTGATAAGAATTGTAATTGCAATGGTCATTATGTAAATATTGTAAAAGCTATTAAGTGGTGGAGAAAAGAAAAGTATCCTGAGGTAAAACATCCAAAGAGTTATCCATTAGAGCATTTCATAGGTAATTGTTGCCCTGACGGAATAGAATCTGTGGCTGAGGGTATTACCTTAACATTAGAAAAAATAGTTAGTGATTATACTATAAAACCGTTTCTTGGCGATAGAGGTGTTACGGAACACGATGTATTTGGTAGACTGGGAGTAGATGAATATGATGATTTTTATGCTACTGTAAAAGAAGCAGCCCCAATAGCGAGAAAAGCATATGATGCGGATACTATTGAAGAAGCAGCTACTGAATGGCGAAAACTCTTTGGTAATAAGTTTCCTGAGCCTCCAAAGCGTAGTTTAGGTAATCAGTTTACACAAAGAAAAGAAGATAGCCGAAATATTGAAGGAGGGAGATTTGCTTAGTGGATATACCAAGTGCTTTATTAAGTGCAAGAAGAGTTCTTGACGGTATCCAAGAATACACATTACTGAATGATTTAAGATGGGAACCGATTCAAAAGAAATGGTATCTCAAATTTTCTATAACTATTGAAGAGGCAATAAAAATTGACAAAGTTACTTATTGGGTTGTCACTCTTGATTCCATTTATCCTAAAGGTTGCATAGATGTTTTCTCTGATGCAAAAAAGGGTATTTGTAATACATATCCTCACCAATCAAATAATGGACTTGTAGCTGAAAATGGGATTTGGAAAAGTGGAAAATTATGCTTAGATGAGCCGAAGTTCTCTACCGTTCCTAATCTGCAAAATAACGAATTCAAACTGGAGTGGTTTATATTAAGAACTGTTCAATGGATAGAAAAAGCAAATCATTCCGAACTCCTTTATAATGGTGATTGGTTCGAGCTGCCTCAATATAATATTACTTTACCTATGACAATTGCTTATGATGAAGATGAGGTATCTTCAATGATATGGGAATCTCATGATGCCACTTATGGTTATGTTCACTTGAAAAAAATAAATGATAACGCCGTTTATAGCGTTATTCTATATCAAGATTTAGCTAGACATACAGTATATCAGCCTATTTGGGGAGATTATATTAGTAAAACAAAGTCAGAACCTTCATATGTTACAGGAGTTTGGGTTTTAATGAACCAATTATTAGTAATTAATAATTGGCAAGCGCCAAATACTTTTGGGGAATTAAAAATTGCATTTCAAAATCAGAACATGAATCTTGTTGAAATCCTTGTACAATTGTTTCCAAAGTTACGCGATGGGGAGAGGCATTTTTTGCTTTTGGGATTTCCTATTCCGTATAAAATCGGAGAGAAGCCATCTATAATAAGTTGGAAAGCATTATTACTACCTAGGTTATCCAATGGTAAAAGGTATGCTAAAGGCTTTAGAAACAATGAATTAGGGTGGCTGAAAAAGGATTTCGATGAAATATTGATTAATAAAATCTTACTTGATTGGGTAACAACTGATAATTGGAATGCTAACAATATACTCAGCAGGGGTAAATATAATTCGTCAATAACTCGGAAAAAGTACTTGGTTATAGGAGCAGGTACTCTTTCCGCATTTATGTGTGAGCAACTCGTGAGAAATGGGGTTGAAAATATAACAATTGTGGATTCAGATCGTTTTCATGCGGGAAACTTATCAAGACATCTATTGAATATTCAAGATATCTCAAAATATAAGGCTACTGCGCTATCAGATCGTCTTAATTTAATAAATCCTCATGCTCGAATAAAAGCTATAAATGATGAAGTTAAGTTAGACAATAATTACATATTTAATCTGAAAGACGTTATTATTGACTGTTCTGCGAATGACGAAGTGTTAAAAATAGTTTCGGAATTAAGTTTTAAATCTAAAGTAATGTTTTTTTCTGTTTCATTCGGATATAAAGCTGAGCAGCTTTATATTGCTGCTCAGCAGGCAGAAACATTCTCATATGAAACATTTACTGATATATTTGGTGATGTTATTCAAGAGGATATTAAAAAATGTAGACTTGAGGATATGCCATGGGAAGGGATAGGTTGCTGGAGTCCTGTTTTTCCAGCTAAAACTTCAGATGTTATGTTGGCAGCAGCAACTGCTACGGAAATTATCACACATTTTTTGAGGAAAGGAGAAACAACCAACAAAAATTTCATTTACAAAAAAGAATATGATGAAGATGGATTTTTGATTGGTTATAGACAAATAAATCATGAAATATGAAGATAAAGAAAAGAGTTTTTATGTATCTATATCACGATTAGTAATTAGTAATATTGTTGAGAAGTGCCAAATGGCTTCTCCAAAAGAAACAGGAGGAATACTAATTGGTAATTACTCTTCAAATCTAAAAGGTGCCTATATCACTGAAGCAATAAAACACACTGATGACTCTTCTGCAGGGCGGTCTTGGTTTAAACGTGGAACTAAAGGATTGAAAAAATTGTTGATAAATTATTGGCCTGATAACAAATATTATTTGGGGGAATGGCATTTTCACCCAGGTAATTTCCCATACCCTAGTGGAGCAGATATAAATCAAATGAATGCTATTTCAACAAACCGCAAATTTAATTGTTCAGAACCTATTCTACTGATTGCTGGACAAGTTAACACTAAGTTTGTTGTATCAATACAAATATTTATTAAAGATAAGATGATTACATTGATGCATGTAAATGATTAATAATTACGATGAAATAATATTTATTATTAAGGAAGAAGTAGAAAGTTTCTTTAATTTAACTTACTAATAGATGAAGTTATTTAAAACAAATAGTGAAAAGAATAAATTACCAAATTACTGTATGAATAAGTAAATAGGGGTGTATTATAATGGCGTTTATTGAACCTAAGGAAGTATTATTATATTGTTTTAGCAAGTATAAAGAAAGTCGTGAAAAAGGTAAATCATCTTTAGAGATATCAATGGCATATGCATTTGCTAAGACCTGTCAAGATGAGGTTTCAGGTTATATTATTAAGTATTGTGAAGAGGGAAGTTCTTTAATTAGTTTTATGGCTATGGTAGTGAATGAGTTGGATATAAAAGCGGCCATAAGTGTCACGAAAATCGACAAGGAAGAATTTATTCATAAGATAAAGGAAAACCATATAATTGAAGTAGAAACAAAACATGGAAGTACGGATGCTGTAGAGTTAAGTAGTTTTTACAATATTTTTTATGAAAGATTCCTAAAGAAATTCAAGGCATACATTCTAGAAAATCCCTATGCTGAAAAAAAAGCTAATTTTGAAGGACATGAACAGATAATACGTGCTATAGATGCATTATCAGATACAATTATTGAAAAAGAATCTCCGCATAGTATGACGGTGGAAGATAGTATAATTGCAAAGCCTGTAATGGTTTTAGTCCGTAGCTGGGTTAAAGGTACGGAGGAAGTTATTGAACAGTGTGAGAAAAAGCATGTACTAGACTGTGTTAAATATTTTGATGGGAGAAAATGTAAAAATAGTATGTCATGGAATGAAATAAAAGATAAGATTTCAGAATTTGCTAACTCATTGAGCTGTAGCGTGGAGTACTGTATAGATATTTCCGCACACTACACTATTGCATATTACTTAGGACTTGTATTGAGTTCAAAAAGTGGAAAGAAGGCTTATGTTAATCAAAGGGGCATAGGTGGAATAAATCCATGGAGGCCATGGACAGAAGAAAATAAAAATGAGTACAAGATGTTTGATGTAGAGTCAAGTGAAATTGATAACCAGTCAAATGATATCGCTATATGCATTTCTGCCACAATAAATATATTTAATGATGTTAAAGAGTACATAGGGGCTAATGATATCAAAGTAAAAAAGATGGTGAATTTTAGTTTTACTGATAAATCTGGAAATTTATCTGTAGTTAATGGGGAGCATGCATTCAAATTAGCTCAGCAGATAAAAAATGTGCTAAATAATAGAACATTGTTAGAAAAAAATGGACAACTACATTTATTTTTTTCAGCACCTGTTAGTTTAGTGTTTTTTTTAGGACAAATATCTTTTCTATTTAGGAATATAAACCTTTACGAATACACCGGTATATATAATTATAAAGAAATATATAGCAAAACTTTACTTATAGAAAAGGGGGAAGTATAATATATTTTTACTTATAGAGTATATTTCAACTATCTCAGGTGTTTACGGAATTTTATAAAGGTGAAAAAAAGAAATTGAATTAAAATATATTGGATATAAAATAAAATTAACCATCTATATGCTACATTTATCTCAATTCCATTTACAAACTATCGTTCTAGCATCGCAAATACAAGCAATGGACAACTAGGGCTTATAATATCATTAAATAACATTAGTAAATCTTTTGATGGGGTAATAAATAAGATAAAACAGCTAGAAGGTAGCATAAATCAAGCTAATGACATAACCGAATTGATAAATAATATTTCAGTGCAGACAAATTTACTTGCACTTAACGCTGTAATTGAAGCAGCAAGGGCAAGCGAAGCCGAAAGCACTTTTATAATAAAGAATGAAGCAGCTACTACAATTACTAATTATAAAAATGAGATGATTGAATTAAATGATGATATTATACGCTTATCTAAAGCAGCTATATGTAAGGGAAACAGTAAAGAGGATTTAATAGAGGGATAAAATGAAATAAAATATCCATACACAAGAATGATTGAAGATTATAAAGTTATAGCAGATGTAACAAACTCTCTACTTGTTGATACTGGAATAGAAAAAGTATACTATGATTTACACATGACACTTTCTGAGTGTTTAGAGAAAATAGATATTAAAATAATGTTTATAAAAGAATAAGATCACAATGTAGGCACTTTCTTCTCACCACTAAGAGTAATTCATTATTTAAATACTGTGATGAAATGTGTTTTAATTCAAAAAATCTTTATATAGCAATTTTTTTGCTGAAATTAGATAGAAGTATCCTGGACTACAAGTTCTCTTTAGTTAAGAAAAACCTGTACATTATAGTGCAGGCTATTTTTTTATAAAATTATATGTAATCCCACAAAATAACCCTAAGATGAAAATATAAGCAACATACCCTATAAGGTCTATAGAACTTACTCCTAGATTGTCAAAATCCCAAAAAATAAAACGAATTCTAACTTGATATAATAACATTAAAATTATAATAAGGAGGAATTAATGATGTTAGGATTCTGTGAAATGAGTGATGAAAAAGCAAAAATAACAAAGGAAGTTATAAAAGAATTAGAAAAAGAAAATATATACTGTAAAGTAACCCTAAGAGGTAATGGGCAACTCCGAGTAGGCAATATATTACTTTGGGCTACTTCAAAGAAATGGTACGATTATGGGGTACAATTCGGTGGTAGAGGTATTAAAACATTTATTGATCACATAAATACAAAAAAATATAAACAATACAATTAAATAGGTAGTCACTGTATTATAAATATTCTAAAAAATTAAGTAATATAAATTAAAAACAGTGTTGATACCACTCCACCCATTGAATTTATGTACAATATGTACAGAATTTTATTCCAAATAAGTACGCGATAAAATTTTAAAAAGTAAAATAGAATCTACGACAGGTATTACGTTATCTGAGCAGTAACATTTTTAAGTAAAGTCTCTTAAATTTCTGTAGCACAATGTTTTTTTGTTAATCATAATAAAATCCTTCGAACTATAAAGTTTCAATACTATATATATTTGACAGTGATTGTCTGATTTTTGGTCGTGCAAAAAAACACTCCAATTTTAAATTAGAGTGTTTTTTTGCATTTTATATTTATAAACAGTCTGGCATTTGATAAAATATCAAATGTATTTTATATTTTTTGAAATTTAACACTATACGTATAGCGAATCAAGGTGTTTTAGCGATATATTTTAAAATATATTTAAATATTTAGAAAAAATAAATTAATTGTGATAATAATAAATTACGTTAATAGATTAGGGCTTAAAAGCTAAAAGATGTAACTTGATTAATAAAATATTTAAACAAATTTTAGAAGAAATAAGATAAAAAATTAATTATAGTTAAAAAACTATAATTAATAGATAATATTAGAGCATCATTAATTGAAGTCTATATTGTCTATTTTATATCTAATTAATTAGCATTTTAAATAAGATCCTGAAAATTTTAAATAGTTTTATTATCAAAATATAAAGTTATAATTGTCTAAATGAAATTTGACTACTATAATAGGCATGAGAACTGTAATACCAGTGCCTTAGACATAATGTACAAAATCACAAGTAACTATTCTTTGATGCTGATGGAGTTACGAGTACCGTTATAATGTATAAGGGATTAAAACGCTGCGAGGCTAATGTAGAATATTATGTGCCAGATCGAGAACATGAAGGTTACGGAATAAATAGTGATAGAATAAGAAAACTAAATGATGAAGGATTTAAAGTGGTTTTAACCTGTGACAATGGAATTGCAGCTACCGAGCAGGTGAAACTAGCAAAAGAATTAGGCATGATTGTTATAGTAACTGATCATCATGAACTACAATTTGAGGAAAATGAAGCTGGGGAAAGAACGTTTAAGTTGCCACCAGCAGATGCTGTTATTAATCCCAAACAAAAGGAATGTAATTATCCATTTAAAAATTTATGTGGTGCAGGTATTGCTTTTAAATTTGTACAAGCATTATTTATAAAAATGGGAATTGATATGAAATTTGTTAATGAATTTATAGAAATTGCTGGGATAGGAACTATTTGTGATGTGGTGGATTTAGTAGATGAGAATAGGATAATTGCTAAAAATGCTTTAGAAATGTTAACTAATACAAAAAATCTTGGATTAAAGTGTTTAAAGGAAATGCTAAGTATTAATGATAAAGAAATTAAGTGTTATCACGTTGGCTTTCAAATAGGGCCTTGTATAAATGCTACTGGAAGGCTAGAATCTGCATCTATATCAGTTGAATTACTCCTATGCGAGGAAGAAAATAGGGCAAAAGAGCTTGCTAAAACGTTATTTGATCTTAATAAAAAAAGACAAGAAATGACTACAGAAAATGTGGAAGAGGTTATAGAACTTATACATAATTCAACTTTTAAGAATGATAAAGTATTAGTAATCTATAAGGATACTATTCATGAAAGTATTGCAGGAATTGTAGCTGGGCGTGTTAGGGAAGCTTTTAATGTTCCAACAATAATATTAACAAAAGGAAAAGAAACACCTAAAGGCTCAGCAAGATCTATAAAAGAATATAATTTGTTTGAAGAATTAATAAAATGCAAAGAGTTACTTGAAAAATTTGGAGGCCATCCAATGGCAGCTGGTCTTTCGATAAAAGAAGAAAATATAGAAAAACTAAGACAAAAATTAAATTTTATTTGTACATTAACTGATGAGGATATAATACCTAAGATAAGAATAGATCAGAGAATGCAACTAAGTAAAATAAATTATGAAATTATAGATGAGTTAGAACAGTTAGAACCATTTGGTAAAGGAAATTCGTCACCATTACTTGCAGAAAAAAATATTCCTATTTTAAAAATAGATATTCTAGGTAAAAATGCTAATACAATAAAAATTAAATGCCTGATACCAGGAGAAAATAACACGATTGATGGAATATTTTTTAATAGGGTAGATGAATTTATGGAAATGTTAAAAGATAGATATGGAGAAGAATATATGAGTTATCTATCAAACCCTAGAGGAATGAAATTAGACTTGATTTTCTCACCTCAAATCAATGAGTATAATGGACGCAAATCTATTCAACTTAAAATTTTAGAATTTAAACTTAGATAAACTATCTCTTTCAGAGCTATAAACCATCTTCTATTTATGGAAATGAGAGATAAGTATGAAATGGTTAATAAAATAGTAAGGGCACATAGACTAAAATCTATGTGCCCTTACTATTTTATTATATTTTCTTGATTACAAATTTTTTTCGTATTGTTCTACCATTTTTTTAACCATTTCTCCACCCACAGAACCACATTGTCTTGAAGTTAAATCTCCATTGTAATCCGAAAAGTTTACTCCTAATTCTTTTGCAGTTTCCATTTTGAATGAATATAATCCAGCTTTAGCTTCAGGTACTAATTGTCTGTTTGACATTTTAATCACTCCTTCTATATTTTATTTTGGTTATGATAGTATCTTGTGCAGAAATAAGAAATATATAATAGAATCTTCAAGGGAAATTAGGAAAGTAAATCATCATAAATAAATATTTGTAAGTAAACTAAATAAAAAGTTAAGAGGTATATGACTTGCATATACCTCTTAACTAATGTCAGAAATTTAAATTATAAATTTTTCTCATACTGTTCAACCATTTTTTTAGTCATCTGTCCGCCTACTGATCCATTTTGTCTAGAAGTAAGGTCACCATTGTAACCTTCTTTTAAATCAACTCCAACTTCTTT
>NZ_CALEVF010000004.1 GCF_937920395.1 uncultured Clostridium sp.
TAAATATAATGCTCCAATTTCTTTCTTTAAACTTTTAACCTTTAACTTTATATTAATCAAAACTTTTTTGGATAATTCAATATAATTGTTAATTATAATTCCCCCTACATTATAAAATATCGTACTATAATATTACATAAATGTATTTTAAATATTATATCATGAAATGTAAAATACATTTTAAACATATCCAAAAATAAATGAAAGTATCACAAATGTAATTGTGTTACTTTCACATTGGGTCTATTGCCTATTCCTTGAAAATTTTATTTTGAATGTAACATAATGAGTTGACTTTTTACTTTGAATGTATCATAACGGTCGAATTTCACTTTTAGTTGTTGTATCCTCTTCAGGGGGGCGTTATTTTGTTTCATCTTTATTTCTAGCACTAACCTCTGCATTTTTTCTAGTAAGTCTGAAATTGTTACACATTAATTAAATTAGTAATCAATTTAATCGATATTTTCTCAAAATGTTTTTTTTACACTTTTATCTTTTATTTTCTCCACAATACTCTTCAATTCAATTACAGGTACTTTTTTCTGACTCCCATGTTTTATAATCCATTCTCCCTTTTCTTTTATTAGACATAAGCTATTGCCAACAAAGTGCTTTTTTTCATTGATTTCTAAGTCTACAGACCAACATATCACATAATCAAATATTTCATAGACATAATCATTCTTAAAAAGATTGCTCAATTTATATTCTACTTCAACTAATCTCATCTTGTTATTATAATCAAAACATATCATATCATTAGTATTTTGAAATGAGTAACACCCTATCTTATTAATATAATTTATATATTTCTTGGTATTCTCGTTAGTTAAAATTGTTGCAAATAACAACACCACTTGGGCTTCATTACATGGTATTTTAGTGATTGGAATTTCAGCAATAGATAGCTCTGAAATACTCTTAAACATTATTTTTCTTTTTATAATTTCATTCCATTTTTGTATTATACTAAAATTAACTTCCTCAGACTTTCTTAATTTAAAATATCCATCATTTGCAAGCGGTATTATATCTTCATTTATAATTTTTTTTACTTCGGTAAAAACCCATTTAACTTTTGGGTCATCTTGATTTGTAAAGCCATTTTTGTTAATAGTTAATACGAAGGCTTGGGAATTAACAAGTAAATGATAATGCTGAACATTAGAATCGCTCATTAAGTTTATTTTTTTTGCAAAAGGTATAAAATTTTTTGCTAAATATATACCAAATCTTGATTTCATAGACTCACCTTGTCTTAATTTAACTATCTTTTTCCTACAATTCTCCCCTGATATCGTACCATAAATCTGAAAAGATACATATTCACCATTAATATAGATTGATTTATGATATGGCCCGAAGTGCCTACAATAATTTTCAGATTCTTTATATATACGTTCTGCAGTTTCTCTTTTAGGATTCTCATTAGGTGGATAAAATGGATGAACCCCTGAAACTTCTTTATTCATATGTAGTATTTCATCCTTGATAAAAATTCTTGGTACTATCTGCATATTGTTTATGTGTTTATGTAATTCAGTATAATTTTCAAAATATGTTTTAAAACTCCCTGCTGCTGTAAACCAAAGAACATAATCCTTTATAGTATCAAAATTAAAGTATTTTTCTGGATTATCAATTTTATAACCTTTTATTAATATTGCAGTACCAGTTTTCCCTGGTTGTGTTTTAAAATCTTCTACTGTATATTTGGGTAATGAATTATTATTTAAAAGTCGCCACGGCTGATCCATAATAACTTTATATGAAATATTTTCTTTTGTTTGGGTTAGTAAAGTTATTCGTTCACTTTTAAAATATGTTTTAGTCCCTAACCCTTTCTCTCCTATTCCTGTTGCACTTTTAATTGAATCTTCTAAATTAAAAAATCTATGAATATCATTTATTTCCATTCCTCTTCCATCATCCTTTATTTCCACAACTAAATAATCATAGATGTCTCTATATATAGTTATTGATATCGTCTTTGCCTCCGCATCATAACAATTACTTATAGCTTCTCTTAATATTTCTAATGGACTATTTATGTTCTGTGTAATGTCTTTCAAAAGGGATCTATTTCCCACCTTCAGATTATATATTTTCATTTGTTACACCAACCCTCAATTTTTTAAATAAAATATATTTTGTGTGAATATCACACATTATATCATGATCTTTCCTATAAAATCTACATAGGTTATAAAAAAATTGAGGTTGATTAATTTGGGTGAGAAAAATATTATTGGTAATAAAATACATTTAATACGAAAACAGAAAGATTTTACGCAAGCACAGTTATCTGCTAAATTAAATCTTCAGGGAATTGAAATTGATAGACCTATGATATCAAGGATTGAAAAACAAACAAGAAATATATTAGATTATGAAATTAAAGGAATTGCTGTTGCCTTAGGTGTAACAATTGAGGATTTGTTTAAAGAAAATTTATGATTTTTACTAAGGTTACATATTTATCAAATCTATAGTTTGGATAGAATAACATTTAAATATTCAGCTAGAGTTATCTTTTTTATCTGCGTTGTTTCTCATAGAAATAAAAATGTTTCTTGTTCAATAATCCACATAATAATTAGCCCCTGAAATAACATTTTTTCAGCAAATAACTTGACGAGTTTGTTAAATAAACTCGTGATAATGCTGTGGTTTCAATATATATAATGATTTAGTATGGACATTTATACTTTTGTAAATACAAATTGCACTATAGCTATAACATTGAAATAATTATTAAAAAGTCCTAAATTTATGTACCAATATTATAATTAAACGGGAAAACCTTTGAATTATAAATAAGCACAAAAAAGACTAATAGGTAGTGCCACAACCAAAGTCACTACCTACAAAACTAATTTTCCTAAATTAAACACTCTACTTCACATAAAGTATGCCCTCTCTCATTATATCACTTTATGTCAACAGCTACTAAAACTATCTAATTTGACGCTCGCCTTTAAAGGCGATTTTTATAAAAAAAGATCTCTTGTATTTATATTATACAGTCTCTCATTTTAAAATAAAAACAAAAGATAATACCAACAAATGTTTGAACTAATTTATTAGAATCAATGGAAAAAATGTTAAAAGAAACTTTAACGTAATAATTGAACACACTATTACCAGTTACAAGTAAAAAAATTAGAATACTAAGCATTTAATTAACAAGCATTTATTAAGATTACTACAAATTTTCTAATACGAAGTCACCTTCGCGTTTAAATAGGTAGTTACAATAGTCCTGCCCCTCACCTAGTGCTTAGTAATCCTTAGTAATTTATATAGTTGTTTCAAGTTCATTATTTTCCCAAAAGATATAGGTAAAATTAACATCATAATTTAATGTCTTACTATCGATTATTTTCAAGTCACAGTTTTTAGAATTTATAAAAGCAATTATATAATTATACTATTGCCATAAATATGTAAAGTTATATTTTTGATACTAAAGTTATACTCAAAGTTTTCATTATACAATATTTGGAATATAAAAGGACAGTATTAAATGATTATAAGTACATTATCTTACATTCTAGTCAAGCCAGTATAACTTTAGTATCATAAAGTATACTGACTTCATAAAATTGCATATGTAAATTAATGTATGTGAAACTTTAGGTCTAAAAATGAAACTTTTAATTTGCTTGTTTAAGGATAGCCAAATAGGAATAGGACTATGAAAATAATTATGATATTCTTATATTTTTTATGATATTTGACTATATAAAAGTATAAGAAGTTTGTCCCAAATAATTGCTTATAATGTAACTTCTTAATTAAAATATTTAATCTGACACTTCTATTTAATAAATTTCGTTGGATTATATGCAATTACGAATGAATCTTATGATAAAGATGCTGGAACAGATTTTTTTAAATAACTTGGGGAGTATGTAAGGTTTCACACTCTTATGGATAAGTTAAATAAAAATCCTATTAGGACAAATGTGGATGAAAGCATAAAAATTTACAATCATTTTTGTACAAAAGCAGAAGTAATTAAAGCTAATTTTGTAAATGAATTAATACATCTACATGTGTTAGAGGCTATAACTGATTACGAGTTTAACGAGGCCTTAAGATCATCAGATTTCAAAGTACAATTACGATAGTGAAAAAGAGATTTTTACTATTTCCAATAAATATATATTTGATGTAGATAATGTTGAGATAAAATACATCATTTGTGCTCTGCAATATTCAGTATTTTTTTATGATGATAGCTATAATTATTTATTCTATATGGTTAAAGGGAAAGAGACAGATATACTGGGTCTAATCACCATAAAAATAGTCAAAAAAAGTGAATTTATTTTGTAAGACAGCCCCCGTATTTGCCCCTAAAACTGGGAAAATGGATATCCGTGTGGAACTTAAAAGTAATGTAGGTACTGTATATCTTTTAACGCTTATTTATCCTATTGAAGTAATAGCCTGCAACAGAACTTTGTCCAATATACGTTTTCATAAAATGATTTATATAGTGGCGCTTGAAATAAAAGGGGGGGGGTTTTTACGATTAGCTTTTCACCACTAAACTTTCCACCACCACTTAACACCAAAGAGAAAATACATCAACACAAAATAAAAGAGAGATAGCAAAACGAAAAAAGAAATAGTTAAAGTACAAATTAAATGAGAATAAAAACTTAAAAGAATAAAGTATTGGAAGTTGCAATTAATGTTTATATAGATTAAATACGTAGTAGAAAATGTAGACACACTATCGACCTTAGCACAAAGAAAATTGGCAAGGATATTGGACATAAAGCATTTACTATCAAAAATGAAAATTCAAATATCTACAAATTATAAAAATGACAATAGATTAAATAGAGGAATACAATTTGTAAAACTTATTATATAGTATGCCTAGAAATTCAAGCATACGTCTTAAAACCCGTCATAGAATAACAACACTTATAAAAATTAAGTATTCAATTCAAGATAATGGCTGCTTGTCAATGCTACTTTAATTGCAAAATATTGGTAGCCTAATTACAAGTGAAATTTGTTTCAAGCAAAAAGTCCACTAAAAACATTGAATTACCATGTTTCCAGTGGACTTTTTATACTAAACCTTATAAAATAGGAACTAAAATAAGTCACTTTAATTAAAATAACTTATTCTAATTATAAGAATAATTAGAAGTTGTAATTATTAAATTTACTTGTAATAAGCTTCAACGTACTGCTTTAACCGCGATTTTCAGCTAATGCTATTTTTTAATTCGTGACTTGCTGATGCCTTAAATTCTATTATTCAATTTTCGCATTTATCATTTTTATATAGTTTAATCAATTCATCTAACGAGATGTCTATACCAACCATCTTTAATAAATCTTTTCGTTCATTATATAGTTTTTCTAGCATTACTTCAAATCCTTGTCCTAAATGTATTTGCTTATGACAATTGCAGCATAAAGAAACAATATTTTCTTCAACATCAAGAGATACCTTAAAATTATTGTGGTAAGCAATTGGTACTAAATGATGAGGTTCAGTATAGTTTAAGTCTGAATTTCTCCTAGTAAATGTTAAATGAGTATTATCAAATTCACATTTGTAATTTGCGTGTCGTAAAGCATTTATTGAAACCTTATGACTTCGAGGATACAAACATTTATTTTTGACATAAACAGGGTCTTTCCTATTTTTAGATTTACCACTATATTCAAAATGTTGGGAATCCGAAGAAATGTCACTATCTCCGATATCTGAAACAAGGGCATCATCTGAATAACTATTATCTGAAAATATATTTAATTCTTCAACAGCTTTTACAAGCTCCTCCCTAAGTGTCCACTCCCAAGTCTTTGGTTTTGCATCTATCCGTTTACTTTTCATTACCACAATAAATCTTGTGCCTGCAGCGATACCGCCTATTCCCTTAACAACGAACCGCCCAAGTTCTTTCTGAACTCTTCCCGCTAATCCATTTATAATTCCATTAGCACTCATACTGTGTTCATTATATTTTTTACCTATATAACCACAAGTAGCAGAATATCTAGGTTCTATATACCATTTTTTTATAGCTTCTTTACTTTTATCATCGAAAACTATAGGATTAGTTAATAATTGTTTCCATTCCTCAATAGTTATATCAATATCGCAACAATACTCATCATTAATAATTTCACATGTTTTCTCAATCATAATAACCCTCCCAATTTGTAGATATAAAATATTATATATTAATTGTTTCTTTGCCACACATTGAGATTAAACTCGTAATAAAGTTTTTCTAACAATAATATTTAACTTCCCATTATAGACATAATTACACCTAATGCCTATTAATTATATAGTCCGATCCACCTCATGCTTTAAAATGTTTCTTATATTAATTCACCATAAAACTATTTTCACCTGCAATATTTGTAAAAAAAGGTAAACCTAAAGCTCTAAGGATATACCCCAGGGATTATAGGACCTTTGAATTAGTTCATTTAGAGTATGATCTAAGTAAATATATATAATATACTTAATAGTGTCCGTTTAGAGTTACTTTACCAATTAATAAACATTTATATGCTAAAGTCATAAACTACAAACTTTGCTTATATGACAAGCGTCAATAGGAAAATGCGTAAAGTATATGGTGTGAAATTGTGAATTTTAAAAACTAAAGTAGCTCGGGATTACCGAACTACTTACATTTGTAATTAACATTCCTTTTTTAACTACCCAATTATAAGAATAATAATTATTTTGTCTCATTATCTAAATATCTGCCGATAAGTTCAATGTGATGCATAATAGAAAGTTTTTTAACCGTGCCCAACCCGGGATATGATTTATTTTCATATAAGCTAATAAATGATTTCATTCCCAACGTATCAAGTCTAGCTGATTTATTCCATTCAACCAACTTACCTAGAGCCTCAGAAAACTTATTAGCAGGATCTAATATATCATCATTTGTATCAGAAACAAAGTGCTTAAGTCTTAGACTATTTCCCTTATCAAAATACACTATGTGTATAGCAATGGCGTATGGTGCAAATCCTGATTCTGAAAATCCATTACCTACAATAGTATAATCAGCAAACCCTTTATATCCGTCTTGTTTATAATAGATATGATCATCTGAAAATGGTTCGTCAATGTCGGCGTAATCTGTATTTCGTTCTAATTTCACAAACTTATCACCTAACATAACTTGATTATCTCTTATTCTTCTTCTAAAAACACTTTCATTTAATATAAGATTATATTGTGGTTTTTCACTACTAAATATCTTTTCATATAAAGGAATAAAATCTTTATTCTTACAAATCGTTATTAGTTCTCCTGGTCTAATCCCCTTCTCAATATTATAAGTTAATTGTTGCTCAGAACGTGCATTGAAAATATGGGTTCTAATTATAACAGGAAATTTAATTACATCTTTAAATTTTTTATTTAAAGATGTATTTTTTTCATTATTTAGCTCCTCACCAAAATTCCCAACTTGAGGATTTGAAATTAAAGCGACTTTTCTATTACTTTCATTGAATATTTCTATTGTTTTAATCAGTGTTGAAGATAATTTTATTGGTTCAATTATAGGAATAATATTTTCACTTAGCAACGAATTCTGAACTAATTCCCTCAATGCTATCATTTCAAATTGTCGTCCTCTTAAATATGGAAAGTACATTTTTTAACCCCCAACCTTATTATTTGAAAATCTATCAAGTTGCATATAATCAACCTTTTTAATATAAAAAAATAAAGCAACTTATTTAAAATAGTATTTTTATAAAAATACTCATTTCTATACTTATTACTCAATATATTTCACTTATAAGCTCTTTATGTTTCTTTTATAAAATAAAGATATTACTTTTATTCATGTTCATCTCGTCACATTCAACTAGGTATATTGAGGATAATATATATGATATAAACACTTTATACACCAACTATTTTAAAGATGGACAAAACTGAAGGCTTAAAAAAAATAATTTATTATTTTTGTGAATCGATAATTTGAGCTGATTCTCCAATCACTTTATTTTTTTTATAAACAAAGCAGACTTTTCTACTTCAAGTATTGATATGCTATGTAAAACAATATATTCAAATAGATAATTGCTTAGTTAAATTTAACTGAAAACTTAACAAGCCTTATAATTCAACATTTCACACAATAAACCAAATTAAGAAGTTTAATTTTCAAAATGAGATTAATAGAAGAACAAATTAACTAATGCAAGTAATTTATTGCAAAAAAAAAGAGCCTAATTAGCTCTTACGTGATTTTCTATTCCATTTAGGTGGTCATAAATATAATTAAGCATATTATTCTTACTTGTTTCATTAACAGGATTATTTAACTCCTTCTGCAAATTAAGTTTCTCGAATCTCTTATATAACTCACATAATTCTGTAAATCCGTCTTTATTTAAAATTTCTATTCCTTCAGTAAATATTTTGAATTTTAAACTTTCCCAATCACTGATTTTAAATTTCATCTTTAGTTTCAGATTTAAAGGTCCGTCTTTACCTTTCTCTTGATTATAACATGCATCAAAAATATCTCCATTATAGTCAATTTCTGTTTTTATTAAATTTAGTAGATTATTTCTAATACTTAGAGATTTATTTCTTTCATTATTGATATCTATTTTTTTTGATGCATAATATCCTCCACCTATCCCAAACAAACTAGAAACAATGCTTGTTAATATATTTGCTAAAGTTTGTTGACCAAAGTAACGAAGAAATAAAATAGAAACCAAAAAACCAGTTGTTATTATTACTAAAATACTTTTAACCTTCAATTTAAGTTTAAAATTGCTTATTTTAATTATATTTTCCATAGAAACACCTCTTACGTTTTAATTATGGACAAGAAGTAGAATTTAATGCATGGAAAATATAATCACATTAAATTTTCATAGATACTTACCACTTTTTTCTTGTCCCTTGTTTGGCCCTACAATCTACGGTACCACTCAAATGAGGCTAATAGTTTATCAAACTCGGGTCTAGCAATTGTAGTTCCTGTGAAATTTGCTTTGTAAAGAATTACTACTTGTTAAAAAAAATGAAGTAACTCAAAAAACTAAAAAATAAAAAAGATAAGGTGATAAATTGATCCATCACCCTATCCTTTTTATATAAGTAATAAATTTAAAGCATTATCTAAAATATCATTATCTATTTCTGGAATTCTTTTAGCTTCACCTTTATGTTTATCAATGTTTATATATTTAATAAAGTAATCACAAGAATTATTTTTAGTATATAAATCAATTGTCTTTAATTTGTCTTTATTTATACTCAAATTAAATTTTTCTTTGAAATTAGGGTTATCTGCTGCTTCACTATATTTAACAATTATAACATCAGCATTTGGTAAATTTATTTCAAAATTATTTTCATCTACTGGTTTAAAAACAATTTCTAATGTTTTATCAAATTTTTTTACCTCTGTATCTAAATTTTGTACTATTTCTTTTAAACAAGTTATTATATAGTCTTTTTTTAGAAAAGGTCTACGAAATTTATAAGCATATTCTTCTTTCCAGTTTTCACCCATTTTTTATACATCCCCTTATATTAGGTTAACCTCAAGTATATTCTTTTAATTATATAAATTAATTTAGATTAATATAACGAAACACTCAAAAATATCTTTTTAATACAAAAAATAAATAAGGTATAAGGCACTGATAAGGGGTAGCACCTTCAACATCTGCTTCGTTGTAAATTGAAAATATATTAATGCGTTTGTCACAGATTTATGGTCTAAATAGTATTTCAATTCTTTTATATCAATTTCAGATTCTGCCAAAAGAACCGCAGCGGTATGTTTTAAAGTATGAAAATGGTGTTTTTCTATATCACTTATATAATTATGGTCAGGAATAATTAAATCCTATCTTATCAATTATTACGACCCCCAACATTTTTGTAAAACTCTTGTATTTATTCGAGGTTACTTTTTGATAATGAATGATGAAAATTAAAAACCATACAAGATAATACTATTTTCTTAATTTTTGTTTCCCAATCACTTTACTATTAGTATCCATCTTAAATGTAGATTTAGCTTCATTCGTAGTAAAATATATATTGCCTATAACTTTAGCATCTATTAAATGAAAATTCTTCGATGAAACATAAATATTACCTTTGAAAGTTCCATGTTCTATAATCGTTTGTGGACTATTAACCGTTAACTTTGGCACATTCAAACACAATCTATCATTTATGTTACTATATTTCTTTCGCCAGTATAGATCTATCTTACGTTCTAAAATATATTTACCATTAGCATCTTTTTTACCATTTTTATACTCACCATTAACTACAAGATTTTTATCTGTAGTTATATTTTTTAGTATTACAATAATACATGTACCATTGCTACCTATAGCTTTTTCAAAATCAACTCGATTGCTTACTACTGAAGCTAATTTTTTTTTAGTTGGTGTTACTAACACTAGTTTTCCAGTTACTTTGCTTTTAGTATCCATCCTAAATGTATGTTTTGCCTCATTCGTTGTAAAACACACATTGCCCTTAACTGTAGCATCTATTAAATGAAAATTCCTTGATGAAACATAAATGTTACCTTTAAAAGTTCCATGTTCTATATTGGTTTGAGGACTATTAATAGTTAATTTTGGAACAGTTAAACTTAATTTAGCCGTTATCTTCTTATCTTTGTCTTGCCTGTATAAATTTATCTTACGTTCCCCAATATATTTACCACTAGCATTTTTTTTATCATTGCTATATTTACCATCAACTATAAGATCTTTATCGATAGTTAGATTTTTTGTTATTGTAATAATACGTGTACCCTTGCTACTTATCGCCTTTTCAAAAGTAATTGGAGTACTTACTATTGAATTTGCATTTATTGCATTTATTGCATTTGATATTGCTTTCCATTGTGTTGTATGCACTTTGTTTGCTACTTTTGGAGTTGCTTTTGGTAAGGTTGCAGTTGCTTTTTTTACTACACTTGGAGCTATTTTCGGACTTGTTGTTTTTAATATGGTTGTGGGTTGCTTAGCACATCCTACAAGTAATACAGTTAATATAACTGATGTTAATAATATAATCTTTGATTTCATCAGAAATCCCCCTTGTTAATAACAATAATTCTACTTCACTTATTATAATGCATATTTGTACTCATAACAAATATGATCTTATAATAATATAGAACGCACATATAGTGATAAAATATTACTAAAAAAATTCTATCAGGTAGAAGTAGTTGTATGGATCTAAGTTACTAGTGTAGATTTATTTAATTATTTTTTATTCTATAGGAACAATAGCTAAATATACCACCTATTGTCTATGAATGATGGTTGGACAATAATTTGATAAGTTATAAACTAAAATGACCATATAATAAAAGATAGAAACTCTATTACAACGTTAAATGGCTAAGCCATCATTAGTAATTTCCTATAAATTTGATTGCTTCCTTCTTATATGTTCTTTCAACTTCATCAATTAAAACATTTATTATCTGATTTAATAATCGTTATCATATGTGATCTTACGCTACCCATATAAAATAATTAGACGTTATAAATATTTTATGCTAAAATCTAAATATAATATTTTTTAAAAAATATCTCTTGTAATAAAAAGTTATATATGGAATATTTACATAATAACATTACCATTTAGAATTGCAATTACATGTGAAAAATGAAACTTGTTGGGGGAATAGTTTTGTTAATTTCTGTGACATAATTATTTTTATAATTTTTTAATTCTAAAAAATATACAATTAGCTTTAATATGTGCAGAAATTAGGATGGAGTTTATATTTTCAATAATGGTTAACATGTGAGTGACTATAGATATTATGTAATTCTATAAAAATTGGTTTAGTTTTAGACGCCTAAATGAAACGCCTAGAATCTTTATTTTAAACAATTATAATTGTTATATCAATAAGAACAAGGGGAGATATCAATGAATAATAATAAACGTATTATAGTTTCAATTATAATAACTATAGTTGTAGTAATAGTTGGAGGTTTTACTATATATAATATAGTAGCATCAAAAAAAGCTAAAAAAAGCTTAAACTCAAGTATAACTAGCACATTACTTCCAAATGTTAAAGACTTCTACAAAATTGGTCAAGCTATAAAAATTAATGATATATCCATGGTAATTGATAAAATTGAAATATCAAATGGGACGAAAACGGATAGGCCAGATGAAGGAACTGAATATTTAATTGTAACCGTAACAATTAAGAACGGAAATAAAAGTAAGATACACTATGACGATAATGATTTTCAAATACAAGATTCTAGCGGAGGAATTAATAATTCTGTAATAACAACGATGAATGCATACCAAACGTTCAAAAGCGGCACCTTACCACCTAATGGAGATGTTACAGGTACTATGACATTTCTACCAGTAAATGGTGCTACAGGATTGAGTGTAAACTATAATGGAGATATATTTGGACATAATATAATTCATTTTAAATTAAACTAATAGCAAAATCAACGTGGATTAGTTTAATTTAAAATGAATTAATAAAAAATAAAGTGATAATAATTGAACTGTCCCCTATTCACTTGACAGGGGTAATTCATTATTATCACTCTTTAAATTACATTTCTTTTATTTATCTACTGTTTAGATATCTGTTATTAATTTCTTTAAGTCTTAACCTATTTCATCATATAACAGAGACTAATAATATTATGTTTAAAACTGAGTATATATATAAGTAACTTTTATATCAGGCTGAAATATAAATAAATAACTGCATCCTAAAATAACAATTGTATACATAGCAGTCATTAAAACTATATTATTGTTTATTTTCGTTATAATATTTATCAATAGCTTTATCAACATACACCCAACCTTTCCATCCTAAGTGCTCAGTATCCATTAAGAAGTATTTTTTATTTTCATATTTTGAAAAGTCGGCAACCTCAAATCCATAAGATTTAACTATAGCATCTGTCTTTTTATAGTAAGCTATCCTATCACTTTTATTAAATCCAGCATAGTCATCCCATTTGCCATTCACGGGTATATTTAAAATAAGCGGTTTAATTCCTTCCTCTTTGCAAACATCTAACAATAATTTAAAATCTTCATATTCTGGAGAAACTTTGTAAGAGTCATTTTTCATCGACCCCTTTATATTTCGAAGATTTCCTTTAATTTCGTACTTATACACCTTAGCATCCATACCGAATTTATTATTTTTAGATCTTGATTTAGCAACTAATGTAGCTTTTTTCAATTCTGCATTCCAGTTAGTGTTTGTATATTGAAGATTAGTAACTTTTGAAAGCTTAGGATTAAGTTTAAGGTCCTTACTACTATTTATATCGTCCCTTAAGGTTAATAATTCATATCTTATCCAATAATAAGGGGTAATTAAGTATCTCTTAGATATACTCATAAAATCTGTTTTACTATAAAGAGAACAATACATCTTTATCATATTAAATTGTTTATTAGGATGTCCGTGCAAAATTGATACTATTCTTTTAGAAAACGCCTCCTTTGTAGTTAAGCTTATATCTTTATTAAACAAAAAACCATACACTTGTAGTTCAGAAGAATTTGCTTCAAATTCAAATTGTTTGATACCTTGTGGTATAAACCATTGAGGTGAAAGTACGAAAACTACTTTTTGTCCCTTTAGGCTTTTTCCAAGTGCCCCAAAATCAACAGCGTGAACTAAGGATTTATAACCTCCTCGTCCTATAAGATTGATTTGAAACCCAGCTTTTTTGTTTTTAAAAAAATTAATAGGATGGACAAAATATTTAGTGTTTTCTATTAACTCAGATGAACCAAACATAAAAAGATTATCTCCCTCTTTTGCTCCCAATTTCTGAAGTTCTACACTTTTAAATTTATTTCGAGATAAATTTTCCCCATATTGATCATAATATGTTTTTGAAGTCGCACCATCATAATAGATAATAAAACAAAACAAAATGATAATACTAAGAATAACAGAACAACCCAAAGCTATAATTTTTTTCATTACATTTTACGTTCAATGTGTGTTTGAATGTATTCAATAATTTTATTTGGTGTTTCTATATCCTTCCTTGTAACAATAGCAGGGTCAAGTTTAATATTAAAATTATCCTCTATTGCTACAATAAGTTCAATTATGCCTAATGAATCTAGCCTTCCACTATCAAATAAATTCACATTACCTTCTTTACGTAAATCTTCACCAGTAATTTCTTCTAATATATTGTAAATTGATTCTTCCATATAAATTCCTCCTTTTATTTAAACAAATATCTTGAAAATATCAAAAATCTAAACAATTGTACACATAGCAGTCATAATATAACTATATTATTTTTTATTTTCGTTATAATAGTTAGCAATAGCTTGGTCAATATACACCCATCCCGTCCATCCTAAGTGCTCAGTATCCATTAGAAAGTATTTTTTATTTTCATATTTTGAAAAGTCGGCAACCTCAAATCCATAAGACTTGGCCATTTCATCTGTCTTTTTATAATAAGCCATCCTATCACTTTTATTAAATCCAGCATAGTCATCCCATTGGCCATTCACAGGTATATTTAAAATAAGTGGTTTAATTCCTTCCTCTTTGCAAACATCTAACAATAATTTAAAATCTTCATATTCCGGAGAAACTTTATAAGAGTCATTTTTCATCGTCCCCTTTATATTTCGAAGATTTCCTTTAATTTCATATTTATACACCTTATCATCCATACCGAATTTATTATTTTTAGATCCTGATTTAGCAACTAATGTAGCTTTTTTCAATTCTGCACTCCAGTTAATAGCTGTATGCTTAGAACTGGTAGTTTTGGAATTAAGCTTAAGGACCTTGCTGGTATGTATATCGTCCCTTAAAGTTAGCAATTCATATCTTATCCAATAATAAGGGGTAAGTAAGTATCTCTTAGATGTACTCATAAAATCTGTTTTACTATAAAGAGAACAATATGTACTTATCCGATTAAATTGTTTATTAGGATGTCCTTGCAAAATCGATACTATTCTTTTAGAAAACTCTTGCTTTGTAGTTAAGCTTATATCTTTATTAAACAAAAAACCGTACACTTGTAGTTCAGAAGAATTTAATTCAAGTTCAAATTGCTTGAGACCTTCCGGTATAAACCATTGAGGCGAAAGATTGAAAACTACTTTTTGTCCCTTCAGGCTTTTTCCAAGTGCTCCAAAATCTGCAGCGTGAACTAAGGATTTATAACCTCCCCGTCCTATAAAATTCATTTGAAACCCAGCTTTTTTGTTTTTGAAAAAATTAATAGGATGAACATAATATTTAGTATTTTCTATTATTTCAGATGAACCAAACATAAAAACATTATCGCCCTTTTTTGTTCCCAATTTCTGAAGTTCTACACTTTTAAATTTATTTCGGGATAAATTTTCCCCATATTGATCATAATATTTTTTTGAATTTATGCCATCATAATGGCTAATAAAACAAAACAAAAGGATAATACAAATAAAAATTAAAATAGAAATAGAACAAACCAAAGCTCTAATTTTTTTCATTACATTTTACCATCGGAATGTGTTTGAATGTATTTAATAATTTTGTTTGGTGTTTCTATATCCTTCCTTGTAACAATAGCAGGGTCAAGTTTAATATTAAAGTTATCTTCTATTGCTACAATAAGTTCAATTATGCCTAATGAATCTAGTCTTCCACTATCAAATAAATTTACATTACCTTCTTTACGTAAATCCTCACCAGTAATTTCTTCTAATATATTGTAAATTGATTCTTCCATATAAATTCCCCCTTTTATTTAAACAAATATCCTGAAAATATTAAAAAACTAAAACATACTAAATTAAAAGTTAAAAGAGTTGAAGCAACTTTGAAATAGGTCTTATTCTTAAATTTTTTGTAAAATGGTTTTCTTTGCAAATAGTCTGTACCTATTAGCAAAATTGCATGATATGCACCATAAACAATATAATTCAATTGAACTCCATGCCAAAACCCCATGGTTATCATGTTTATCATGTAACCAAGGTAGGAAGCTGTATATCTACTCTTAAACCATTTTCCCCTAATTGCACTCATTACGAATCTATTATAAATAAAATCTCTAAACCAAAATGATAAGCTCATGTGCCATCTATTCCAAAAATCCTTTATATCTTTACTTATAAAGGGAAGATTGAAGTTTTCAGGCGTTTTTATTCCAAGAATGTAGCTTACACCTATAGCAATTAAACTATAACCTGCAAAATCAAAGAATAGATAAAAACTATATGAATACATATATTTAACTACATTTCCTAAAGTATGTTGGTTTAACAATAGTATATTAATAAAATGTTTTTGTATATAATATCCTATTAAAAATTTATAGCCTACACCTTGTAGAATTTTATATATGCCTTCACCTAAATATTCTATGTATTGCCTGGTACCGAGAGCTTTATTACTTTCCTCCATAAATCTAATTGAACGGTCAATGGGCCCTGAACTTAGTGTTGGAAAAAATAATATGAAATAAATAAGATCAAAAATATTTATTTTAGTAATATATCCATCATAAATTTGTATTAACATCTGAATAATTTTGAAGGTTAAATAAGAAATACCTAAAAAGCCAAGCTCTCTATGCATAAATATGTTGCTAGTCTTTGAATAGATTAAAGGTGATATACCTATTAATACTATTATCCAAAGCAACCATTTCTGTTTAAATTTCTTTATAACATAACTGTAGATAATAATTAATAAAAACTCCATTAAAAAAAATAGAATTAAAAATTTGGCTTGTTGTTTCGAGTTACCAAAAGTTAAATAAATCATGTATAAACTTACTGGTAACCCATACCATTTTATTCTTTTACCAAGTAGCCCCATAACAATTGCTGGAATTAATACCAATATCATTATGTAAAAATACATAAAATTTGAATAAGGGAGCATCTAAAATTCCTCCATTATCTTTTTTCTATCAATTTTACCATTTGCATTTAAAGGCAAGGTTACCATTACTTTCACTTTACGCGGTATCATATATAAAGGTAATAAATCCTTCAAAGACTTTTTAAGCGAAAGAACTATGTTTCCTTCAAATTTACCATTTAATACTACTGCTGTTGATAGATATTTAATTTTATTTTCTTCAATAATAGGTACTACAACTGCATTTTTTATGAAAGAAAGTTTTCTTATGTTGTTTTCAATATCTTCAATCTCTACTCTATAACCATGGAGCTTAATTTGATTATCTATTCGTCCATCATAATATAATACACCATTAATTATATGACCAGCATCTCCTGTCCTATATCCTCTTTTTTCAGCACCTAAAATTTTGCTCTTAAAAAAAGACTTTTCTGTTAAATCCGGAGCAGCAAAATAACCTATACTTACACTATCACCCACTATTAATATTTCAGTTGTACTTTTATCTAAGATGATTTCACAGTCTTTCTTTATGTATCCAACTGGTAGACTTCCCTTAATTTCCAGCATTTCTTTTTTTATTTCAATTGCAGTTACAGCTACAGTTGTTTCTGTTGGACCATAGAAATTTATTATCTTGATTTCATGGAATCTATCAAATATTTTTTCTACGCATTGCTTGGACAATGTTTCTCCACAAAATAGCATTTGTCTCAATTGTGGCAATAAACTTTCATTAAACTGATCGCTTTGTAGACACATTTCTGCAAAAGATGGAGTAGAAACCCAAGTTGTAATTTTAGAAGATTTAAAATTCATAAATAGTTCAGGTAAATTAGCTATCATATCTTTATCAATACTATAAAGTATTGAACCTGTAACCAAGGATAAATAGGTATCCATAACAGATAAATCAAAAGCAAAAGGTGCTTGGTTCATAAATATCTTATCTTCCTTATCTATTAAATCAATACTCCAATCAAGGAAGCTTTGAATACAGTTTTTAGTTATCTGTACACCTTTAGGTTTACCAGTACTACCAGACGTGTATATAATATAATAAACTTCGTCATCCTTAATTCTAAAACTTACATCTGGTATTTTATTTTCATATTGTAATAATACTTTTTTTATTTTAGTCTTATTTAGTATTGTAGCTGTAGGTATATCAATTAAATCATTAGATATATTTATAATTAATTTAGCACTGGAAATTAATAAAATATCCTTAACCCTTGCACTTGGAGTTGAACTATCCACTGGAATATATGGATGACCGCTTTTAGCACAGGCTAGAAAACTTATTAGCATTAAGTGATCTTTATGTCCAAAAACTATTATAGGAGTTTGGTCTTTCCCAAATAACTCTATAATATTTACAGCAATTGAATCAGATTTTGTTTTTAACTCACTATAAGTCAGGCTACTATTCCTATAAATATGAGCTACTTTATTGGTAGTACAATAGCTTTCAATTTTATCGATAAAATTCATAAATGTTCATTCCTTTCTATATTTTAAAACTTTATTTATGCATTAAAAATTTATTACATAAATACAGCCAACTTAAAACTTTCACATGCTATTATAAATCTTATTAAGTACAAATGTATATATAAAACAAAATATATTTACAATTAATTAGTATAAAAAAATAGCATGGGTAAAAAGCATCAAAAATCTAACAATTACGCTAGGTTCTTCTTGAGCATAAACATATTAGCCCTCCTATAACAATTAATAATCCCAAAATTACAGGTAAATTCATAATTTTCACTTCCTTTTTTAAAATTCACTATGTTTACTATTACCAAACTTTACGATGAAAAATAAATTGTGTACTTAAAGAACATTAAATAAAATATAAAAAAGCAGCCTATAATACAAAGTTAATGAAAAACCTTGTACAAGTGCTAATTGGAAGTAGTTCGCTTATTTCTTGAACTGTATCTAGTATTATAATTTGACTAATGTTCATGTACATTAGTATCTCTTACTAACATTAAAATAAGATTAAAGAAGCATGAATAGTTTACTTCATATTTATTTACACTCATAATTTCAAAAAAAAATAAAAATGAACATGTAAGAGGTAACAGATTATAAATTATAATTTTTTATATAATTTTAATATGATTTTAATCTAGCACATACATAATGTAATTTATAGGTAGTAATAATAGCCTTTTCAATATTATATTTATATGTTCACTATCTTTCAGACGTGTTAGTTGGTGTCATTCGAATGGCTATTGTGTAGGAAGATTATCTTATATATTTTCTCTGTAATAAATATAGTATTTTATAAGAAATGAATTTTGAAAGAGTCTTATCGTTATATTCTCTCAAGTGTTAGTTATAAAAACAATATTAAATAAATTATGAGGTGTAGAATGATTATATTAATTGCAGCATTTGAACCAGATGATCATCTTGTAGCATTAATTAGTGAATTAAAACTAAAGTGTGATTATAAAATATTGATTGTTGATGATGGTAGCGGTGAAAGTTATGTTTCTGTTTTTAACCGTTGTAAAGTGTTAGGTTGCACAGTGCTAGAACATGATAAAAATATGGGAAAAGGATGTGCCCTTAAAACGGGATTTGCTTATATAAAAGACAACACTGATGAGAGAATGGGAGTAGTAACTGCTGATGCTGATGGACAACACCTGGTAAAGAACATATTAAATGTGTGCTTAGAAATTCAAAATGATGATCATAATATTGTCCTTGGAGTAAGAAAATTTGTTGGAAAAATTCCTTGGAAAAGTGCAATTGGAAATGCCTTTGCTAGGAGAATATTTAAGTTAACAAGTGGGTCTAAGTTATTAGATACCCAGACAGGTCTTAGGGGATTTTCAATAGAATCACTGCCTTGGCTTTTATCTATTGATGGCGAGCGTTATGAATACGAAATGAATATGCTACTTTTAGCTAAAAAAGCGGGGTACGTATTTAAACAAATTGAGATTGATACTGTATATGAAGCTTCTAATAAATCATCCCACTTTAGAGCTGTAAAAGATTCTTTAAGAGTATTTATGCCATTTTTAAAGTTTTGCGCTTCAGGAATTTCTGCAGCTATAGTTGATTATTCTTTGCTTTTTTATCTTCAGTGGTTAACAAAAAACTTATTCTTATCAGTAGTAGTCGCTAGAGTAGCAAGTTCAGCTGTTAACTTTACTGTAAATAAATTTATGGTCTTCAATGTTAAAAGTAAAGATAAGAAAAATAGAAGTGAATTCATACGCTATTATTTACTTGTATTTGTTTTATTATTTGCTAACTATTTTTTGTTGAGTTTTTTCTCCGTAAACCTTCATATATGGTTGTTATGGAGTAAGATTATAACCGAATTACTTTTATTTTGTATAAGTTTTACTGTTCAGCGCTTGTTTATCTTTAACAACAAGGTTCATATTTAGTTTTTATAAAAATTTTAGATTGGATGTAATAAAAATGAAAAAAAGAATATTAAGCAAAATAACAAATAAAAAAATATATATATTCCATCTTATAGTTTGTCTAATTATTTTTCTACCTTTATTTAGCATAATGCTTTTATATCATGGACCTTTTGTTAAATTAAGAGATAACATTGTTTCTACAAGTATGGCAACAAATAAAAACAAGTTTTTCGCAACTTGGTTTCTGAGTAGCAGTGAGATAAATAATATTATGGCAAAAACTAATTCAAGTGTAAAAGACTCAATGGAAAATGTAAGTAATATTGCTATTCAAAAATCTAAAAAAAACATGACAAAAGTTAAAATAATTAATATTAAGGAAATTAATTTCAAAGCAAAATTAATGATAATAAATGATCCTTCAAAAATATCCATAGGGATGTCACCTAAATTAGGAAAAAGAGGATCACCTCTTAGCGAAATTGTTAAATTCAGTAATGCTATTGGAGGGGTTAATGCAGGGGGGTTTTTAGATGATAATTTAATGGGCAACGGATCTAAGCCTGATGGGATAGTAATTAGCAACGGAGCTATTAAATTTAAACAAAGTGGTCTAAGCAAATTTAATGTTATAGGGTTTAATAAGAATAATATTCTTGTTATAGGTAATTATATGACACTAAATGAAATTAAAAATTCAAATCTTAGGTGTGCAATTTCTTTTGGACCTGCTCTTGTTTTAAATGGAAAACCTCTTGTAACAAAAGTTGGTACATCACTTCAGCCACGAAGCGCTATAGGTCAAAGAAAGGATGGATCGATTATTTTGCTTGCAATTGATGGGAGAGAGAGTGACAGTCCCGGTGCAAATTATTCAGATACGCAAAACTTAATGTTAAAATATGGGGCATACAATGCAGCCAACTTAGATGGTGGCTCATCAACAACTTTAAATTATTTGGGTAAGACTATTAATACCCCCTGTGATATTGCTGGAGAACGTACTATTGCTACTGCATTTGTAATCATGCCTTAAATTATGGAGATTGATGATGAGAAAATTAAAAGGATATAAAAAATTAAAGAGAGCACTAATTACTTTAACTTTAATATATGCAGTTATTATTTTTATATTTTGTTTCGGAGTGATATCTCACTTGAACGGATCTATAGTAACTGATAGTGCTTCACAGGGAAGTGTCCCAAATACTAGAACTACTTCAAGTGAAATTAAAAACTTAAGTATAAACAATGTGCCTATTGGAGCAAAAAACATATCATTTTCTTATGATGATAAGTATTGTACTTATCTTTATAATTCTGAAATATATATTAAAAAAATTGCATCTGACAAACTAGTGAAAAAGATCCATGAACAACTAGGGATAAATAAATTAATGCTCATGGGTAACAGTAATATTATAATGTATTTTATTACGTTAAATGGAAGAATAAAATTAAAGACTTATAACATTGAAAGTGGATTAATGACTATACAAAAATCTTTTATTATACCTAAAAATTCAACAATAAAATCCGTTGATTATTCAAGTGCCACAAACTTAATTTTTGTTAATATGGAAAGAGGTATTGGAAATAATAAAAAAGATAACATATATTATATCAATATTATGAAGAATGTAAAACAAATTATTCCTGGACACCTAGTCAATAACATGTTGCTGTCAAATAATTCACTTGCATTATATTTTGAAGATGGAAATAACAATTTATATTGCCATTCAAAACTTATATCTGGAGTAAAAAGAGCGCATATAATTGGTTGTGATGCAAATGATAATGTTTATGCTAGGTCTTTGGATGATAAAGGCAAAATTTATGTTGTAAATAATAATAAGTTGATAACAACACAAAGACTTAATGATTTGAATTTTATTAGGTTTTACACAAATAAAAGTGATGTTTATGTTATCTACAAAAATCATATAATAAATTTAACAAGTAAGGCTAAACTAAATTATAGGAATAACTTAAGGTTTATGGGCATGAGTGGTTTAAATGTTTATTTTAGAGATAACAATAATAACATAATCGCTATGAATCGAACAATATAGGAGTAGTACCAAGATTTGTGTATTATCGTTAGTAAGTATAATAAATATTATACTTACTAATAAATAATTAATTTTATTACATTATGCAATATTATAAACTGATATTTTGTAAAACACAGGAGGGGAAAATGGGTTCAAATAGTAGGTCAAAAACAAAGAAAATTTACAAACTAAGAAGATTTATATTTTATCTGATTTTCGGATTAATATTTACTGGAATTACTGCTCCACTAATTATATTTCATGGACCGTTTACTAATGTAAAAAAAACGATAGTGGATGCTTCAATGACCACACTAAGTCACCAATGGATTGCGAAATTGTTTTTATCTGATGCGGAAATTAAAAAAATTCGAAGCGAGGATACAGTTCAAATTGTGCAGCAGGGCAACAATAACCTTATCAAGTTTATTAATTCCCATGACAATAGTATTGAAAGATATAATATTTCAAACGGAATAAAGTTTACAGGCTATCTACTTGTTATTAAAGATCCTACAAGAGTTAAAGTTGGCTATAGCAATAAACTGGGAACCCAGGGAGAACTAACAAGTCAGATAGCTCAGGATAATGGTGCAATTGCAGCTATTAATGCAGGTGGCTTTTCTGACTCATCCTCAACCAATACAAAATGGACTGGTACGGGTGGAAAACCGATGGGCCTTATTATGAGCAATGGGAATATTAAATTTAATGATATAACAAATCCATATAAAAAGGTTGATATTACAGCAATTACAAATAAAGCTCAACTTCTTGTAGGCCCTCACAGTTTAAATGAATTAAAGAAGCTTTCCGTAACCAATGCAGTATCTTTTGGCCCTGCACTTGTAGTTAATGGTAAAGGAACAATCAAATCTGGAGATGGAGGCTGGGGTATTGCACCAAGAGCAGCAATTGGACAGCGCAACGATGGTGCTATAATATTACTTGCTATTGATGGAAGATCAGCTAAAAGCCTTGGAGCCTCACTTAAAGATGTACAAAATATAATGCTTCAATATGGAGCATATAATGCCTCTAACTTGGATGGTGGGTCATCAACAACAATGTATAATAATGGTAGCATTATTAATAATCCTTGTGATGCACTAGGCGAAAGAGCAGTTCCATCCGCTTTTATCGTTAATCCTTAACTGACAGGAGATTAAGCTATGAAAAAAGTATTTAAAAAAATTATAATATGCATTATAATTTCATTAATCATACAAATTGGTGGACTCTTTTATTTGAACAACTACCTTTTAACTTCAAATACTAATGTAAAATCTCAAAAAGTAACTGACTCAATTTCAAGTACTAAGGGTTCTACATCTAAAGTTAATATACCTAGTAATGCTACTAGTATAAATGTTTCTTATAATGCAAGTTATGTTTCTTATTATTTAGATAATGAACTATATGTTGTTAATACTGTAACGGGCACGCGTATTAATGTAAATCCCGCTGCTGGAGTAAGAATATCTTTTTATAAGTGGCTCCCTGATAGAAATAGAATGCTTATAGTGGAAACACATGAACGGAATCTTTCATTATCCTATTATGATGTTACTCAAGCACAAAAAAGTAAAGTGTCTGATATTTTAATGATTAGTTCTGCGTCTATTGTAAAAGATATAGAAGCATCACCTCTAACAAATGTAATTTATATAAAAGTGAAAAATGGTTATAAGTATTATTCTATATATTGGGTAAATATAATGAAATCTAGAAAGAAAATTATTACCGAATCTAAATATGTAGGAAATATTCAAGTAGTACCACATGAAGATAAAATGTTATACGAAAATTTAACCAATAACAAGGTTTATGCAACTGGAAGAAATAACGCTTTAAGCCTCATAGGGTCTACAAAATCATGCCTACTTGCAATAGACAATAATGATCAAGTTTATATTGGAGATGTGAATATAAATAACAACATTGATAAAATATATTATGGCACATTAGGTGGTACATGGAAATCAATAAAATTAAATACACTTGTTAGCAAAAACAGATTACTTGTATCTGCTAGTGGACAAATTTATGAAAATGATAATATTAAAAAAAATCTAATAGAACTACAAACAGGGAAAGAAATAACTTACAAAGGTACATTACTTCAATTATATAGTGGCGGAATTGCATCATTAAGTGAAGGAAAATTAGTGATAACACCTTTCGATTAATCTAAACAAATATAATAGTAGCTTCAACGTAAGCCATGTTGATTATAAAAAATTAACATGGCTTACGTTGGTTAAATTACAATCTTTAATCTTATAATAAGTTTAATCTAGCTTTATTGAGAACGATCAATCATTTTTATAGGACTACAATGATAATACTCCCTTTTATTTAGTATGTTTTCATACCAATTTCTCCTTCATACTGTTATTTTCAGCAGTTAAATTTAATTTTTTAAATGCCTTATTATAAAACCATATAGCATTTAAAAGAAGCAAACTACTTGTAATAAAAAACACATATTTAATACCAAAATGTGAAGCTATCTGTCCTCCAAACACAGACCCACCGAAATTTCCCAGGTAAAACGCAGACATATTAAAACCAAACATCCTTCCAGTAAGGGCTTCTGGCGTTATCTTTTTAAGCAGCGAATTAATCGATGGAGCTAATCCGGCTGTTGCAAATCCAAGTAGAAAACGTAGCTCCATTAGCTGCCAAGGATTACTTACAAATGCTTGAGGTATAAATATAACTCCTGATACAACAAGGGCTGTAAGCATAACCTTTTGTGGTCCAATCTTATCTGATAATTTTCCAAGTCTAGGAGCAGCTATTATACTTGACAGTCCAGATGCTGAAAATACCATACCAGAAATGAGTGCAATACTCGATGTATTA
>NZ_CALEVF010000005.1 GCF_937920395.1 uncultured Clostridium sp.
CGGCTTAAAAGTTAGGCGGTTCAATGATTGCAGAATTGCGCAATCGGCTAAATTAAGTATATAGAAAAGGAGGTTAGTCCGTGAATAACATGTTTGAAGATTTAGATAAAGGTTATTCTACAAACTGTTCTACTAAAAAGAAAGAAAATGATACATTTGAATTTTTTTATGATGACGGTTATTATGTAAAATGTCCTATAGGAAATATAACACGGGATGTTATAATTAAATTACCTAAGAGCAAAGCGAGTGTTGTGTTTAAAAAACAATTTTGTGAATATTGTAATAGTAAAATGAGCAGATGTAATAGTATCTTACTTAAAGATAAATACAAAATCTCTCTATCTTTAGATTTTAAAGAAAAAGAAAATATAAAATTGGTTCACCTAAGAAGTGAAAATTTTGAAAAAATAATGAATAATTATATAGTATTAGCTAAAAAAAGTATTAAGATATTAAATAATGAGGAAAAACAGGAACTAAAACTTTATTGTATGATATTAATAGAAGAATATGAAAAAAACAATACTTTAAACATATGGACTTCATCCGCATATGTAAATTATTGTAGTATATTGCAAGAAAAAATTTTTAAAAATCGGTTATTCAACAAATCTAATGCAATGAAAGATTTAAGACATATAGATTATTTATTAAGTATAGCTTTGAAGATTAAACCAGAAAACCAAGTTGCATTACGAGAGAAATCAATAATAAATATTATGTATTTTTTTAACTTCGAACAAGGTATATCTTGTTATGAAAAAATAGTTGATCCCAATATAAAAAAAGAAATAGGTGATTTACTTGTAACTTGGCTTGAAACTAATCTTCAAGACATCGATGAATATGTTGAATATAGTCAGAAAGAAGGTAAAAAGGAACTACTAGAAGATTTCAATATTGAGGCTATATGGAGTTATTTCATTAAAATAGGAAATACTAGAATATTATGTATGTATGGAAATTTATTAAGTGTTAATAGAAAAAAATTAGATCTATTATATGATTTTTATCTAAATCTATATAAAAAAGATACCAATAACATTCAGATTTTAACTCAGTTATCTAGTCTAACAAGTAATATAGGTTTGAAGAAATATAGGGAGTGCTTAAAATATTCTACCGAATTATTAGAAAGAATAAAAGACTGTGATGAAAAAAATCTCATGGAAACATTAGCAATGTCTAATATTGCATTTTCTTTATGCAAAATGGGTAATCAAAAAAAAGGATTTGAAATCTTTGAAAATATATTAAGGGAGAACCCTAACAATACTGTATATTTTAACTATGCCAGATTTAATTTTGAAGAAAAGAATTATTTAAAAGCATTAGACCTTGCTAAAAAAGCATTATATATTTTAGAAGATGAAATAACCTATTCATTAATCGGAAGAATATATCAAGGAATGAAAGATTATATCAATGCAGAAAAATATTTAAAAATATCTATAGCATTTATGCGTAGAACTTCAAAAAATTATACATTTATAGATGATAATACTACGACAATATGCTCTATATATACGAATGACAACTTCGCTATTGATATAAAAAATATATATGCAGATTTAATAGATAGTTGCATTTATCAAAATAAAGTCAATGATGCGGAAGGATATTTCTATATCCTAAAAGATGAGTTTAACGATGATTATTTTACTAAAAATCTGTACGAAAAGCTAAAATATGCATTTGTAGTTCATAAGTATTATAAAGATATAATTAAACAAAAGAATATTATGGTAGAAGTATTAAATACTACTGTTGAAGAATTTAAAGATAGAATTAATAAGGAAAAATTTTTTTCTAGTAAATTATTAAAAGTTCAACAATTAACAGATATAATTGAAGAAGAAGAGTATTCAATTGATCAAGTTTGTGAGAATATCCATGAAATAGCAATTGATATAAATATAGAAATTTCCAATTCACAAAAAATGAACTTGGTTAAAAATTATGTTAATAAAACACTCGATAAATTAAGTAACGAATCCGTACAGTATATAATTACAGCTGAATATTTATATACCATTAGCAAAGATGTAATGATGGATTTTGCTCCAATAATTATTGAATATTCTAGAGCTATAGAATTTGAACTTAAACATTTTTTAATTATGAAAAAAGTAATTAATAAAAATGACAAGTTAACTCTAGGTCAAATGATGGTAAGATGCAATAAGTTGGTACCTTCAAAGAAAAAAGCACTATTAGTTAGAGAACTGCCTATTATAATTAAATATAGAAATAGTGGTGCTCATTCAGGCGCAACCTCTTTGGATATGGCTGAATATTTTAGAAAACTTATATATACTGAACGATTCTTTGGAGTTTTTTTATAATATTTATCTATTATACGCATCAATGCTTGCATATTAAGCAACAAGTGCTATTAAAATGATATCCATAATTTCATGCTCCACTACCTTTGCACATAGATTTAGGCTGGTTAAATAAATTACCAACCTAAATCATTATATATGTTTTGCTAATTCTATAGCTTTGCCTAAATGGTTAACCTCTTGCCATACTCACCACCTTATTGCTTATAATACATCATGCGAATACCTGTGGTAGTATATATTTGGTTGCGTAGTTCTTTAAGATCATAACCATTAGAACATTTAATACGCAATAGTGGACTTTTATTTAGTTTAAGAAAGTCATTTTTCTTGATATCTCTCGCTGTTGCTTTTGGACTATTATGAGAACTATCATCAAGCTCTATTGCCAAAACCGGACTAAGTATCTTCATATCAATAAGTATAAAATCTACATGCATAGCTAGTAAACTATAATCATCGCTGTCATTTATTGTTGTTAAATTTACATCTTTTAATCTTGTTTTTAAGTTAATAGAGTATAGTTGACTATCAATAATATTAGTTAGGGCATTAAAAAATTTTGTCTCTGCTCTGGTTAGTATTTGATTCTCTTGTGGTACATCTTTGTTGACTGGTGGACGAATAACTGGTACATCCCCAACAGTATATGGAATATCCTTTACTACTGGGTCAGTGTCACCTCTTGAAATCTCATAAGTAATAGCTTTAAATATTCTGGTCAATAAGCCCATTTTACCTACCTTACCTTTATATTGATATCAATACAGTTAAATTGTCTTATTTATACTAATATGCTTATGATCCCAAAAGAGTTACACTAGAGTGTCACCTTTTTATTAATATACTATAATATGCCCAAAGAACTTAAGAAGATTTTTTCTACCAATCATTTGCTTCGAATATATAAAAGCCCTCAAGCTTTATAGCCTAAGAGCCTTTGAACTTTTGTATAAAACCATAATAATTGTTATGTTGTTGAATTTATCCATTCAATATATAGTGGAGAATTTATATCAATTAGAATATCCTTATTATCACTAAAATGAAGATCCCAAGATTTTAATTTATCCCTCTCTACATAAATGGTAGCTCCAGTGATTATACTCTCTCTTTCAATAATGTTTGATGATAATACTTGTTGCCCCAGTTCTGCTAGAACTCTCATTGCTCCATAATCTAATTCATTAGAATCCGTTTGCATAGAATATTCACATAGATTACTATTAGCAACATGATTCGTTATAATTTTTTCTGAACTCGATAACTTGCAATCTTCCATATGAATTCTTTTTCTTTGAATAAATTAACAAATTGATAAAGTATCTAATCCTTTTAACTTTAATATCTCTTTAAGTTCAGAATAATAATACTCTTCACCTTTTTTGACCAAATTAAGCAAATAATTGCAGTCCTCTATAATTGTATCATCTCTCTTATCATCCAGATAACCAATCATCTGTTCAAATACTGCTATAGCATAATCCTTAATACTCTTACATGAATCATGATTTGGAACATTAAATCTACCGTTGAATTTATAATATGGATTATCAATGAAGTTATTTATATCATCTTTTTGTGGTGTATTTAATTTAATAGCACAACATTTTTTATATTTCTTTCCAGAACCACATGGACATTCATCATTTCTACCTGTTTTATTCATAACTTCACTCCTGCTTACTAAATTTATATTTGGATTTTGTATGGTTTATCTTTTTACTTAGATTATATTTTATTGTTACATCGATTTTGATTGTACTTATATTTACATATGACTTTAATAATATATTCTTTATTACTATAGAAAAGTACTAATAATTTATACAATATACTTTATTTAAGTCCGTAATTAACACAGCAAAACTAAAAAATGCTTCCAGAATTATTTATAACAACGTTTCAATACGATTACAAAATGTAACTAAAAGGCTTAACCTTTTCTTCTAAAATAATATTTGTCAGTTAAAAACACTACAGATAACCCATATCTAATAATTTTATTTTATAAACTACATCGATAATATCGTATACCTAAAGCAATCTCATCATTTGAATATCTAAAATTACAGAGAATAATCTATGGCTCTAATATAATTGGAGTACTTTACAAAAAATGTAATTTTGAATTTAGTCTCTTAATATAATACAATTGAGGTGATTAAATGTTAATTTTTATAAGAAATAGAAATATATCTAGCCTTTACCATTTTACTAAGTTAAATAATTTAAAGTCTATTCTTGATAACGGATTATTGTCAGTGAAATATTTAAAAGAATCTAATACAAAATATATGAATAATGATAATTTAAGATTAGATAAGGTATTAAATGGTATTAGTCTATCTATAAGTTATCCTAATTACCGCATGTTTTATAAATATAGGTCTTTACCTGAAAATTGTGGTGTTATTTGGTGTGTAATTGAATTAAATCCACAATTATTAATTGATAAAGATTGTATTTTTTATACTTCTAATGCGGCTTCAAATTGTTCTAATTCAAAGGGAATTGACGGTCTAAAAAATTTATTCTACGACAATAGTAATAGGATAATGTATGATTTGGATGATAAATTTACTACTGATCCACAAGCCGAAGTATTAGTTTTAAATAAAATAGAACCTAATTATATAAAATCAATTAAATTTAATACTGAAGTGGTACATTTTCCTGAAAATTTTGACTATAAAAGGTATAATAAAAAGTATAAACTTTTATTTGATAGTGACATATTTAGTTATAGAAAAGACTATGAATATTGGAAGTAATGATGGAGGAATTATGGCTAAAAGGAATGTATTTATTGTTGACATCAGTGAGAAGTTTCTCAAAAAAGTTTATATCGAGTTTAAGTGGTTTCCTGGGTTTGCTATTTCTCAGAAACAAAAATCAATAGATAGTTTGCATGAAAACTTTATAGAAAAATATAAAGATAAGAAGATACTAGAAATATCTAGTAAATCTAGAGATACATTAGGCATTAAATTAAGTGCATTCAATTTAATGATTAATACACCTAAGGGCAAAGAATATAGTGTAGAATGTGCATTTCAAAGTAGTAAAGTTTTTGAAACTGGTGGTCCATATAAAGATATCTTGTATATGACTTCTAGAGAAGCTAAAAAAGATAAAAGATTAAGAGAATCAGGTAAATTAATAAGTTTTAAATTTTACAATGTACAATGGGAATTAGAACCTAAAACATTATTTTATGATTGGCTATATATAAATGCATTATATATAAAAAAAGACTTGGCAAATGAAGTTTTAAAATTTGATGCTTTTACTGATATTGAATTTAATCATTTAAAATCAATTAACTGTCAAGCTAGATCAGCAGCTTTATTTGTCTCATTAAGTAGACAAGGATTATTAGAAAAAGCAATTGTAAGTCAGTTAAACTATAAAAATATTATTTTGAATAAATATACAGATAATAAACAAATGGACTTTCTTGAATAAAACCATCTTAAAGAAGTGAGTAAATTCAAATTACTCACTTCTTTATTTAGGCCTAATTATTTACAAATAAAAAATAAGCCTGCCCTGGGTATTTGTAAATGGATCCACTTAGCTTGTTACCCAAATTAAATTGCTTTTTAAAATCGGTAATACTGCGTGCATTTTGTGCTGCTACGTTCCTCTCAAATCTTATATTTTTAATAAATACATTCTTAATAGATCTATGCACTTAAATAAATGCACCTAAACCACTACAAAATCAGTAACAAACTTTTGAACTTTTCATAGTATATTATATAAATATTTGAAAAGGAGAAATTTACATGTACAAACCTTTTGAGCTAAAAAAAGAGCAATTTAAACAAGTAAACATAAAGGTAACTGCAGAGCATCTAAAAAAAATTGAGACCGTCTTAAAAGGTATAGATAAATTAGATAAGCACCCTAATTTCTCAAGAAATACACTAATATATCTTATGCTTGAATCTGCCATAGAAAGTAATGTTGCAATAATTAATTATGAGGGAAAGGAGTATAGTTTTAGTGAACTATTAGCATTATAATTTCAAAATAGATAAGCTTTTATATTTTCAGATAAAATAATATAATATGTAAGCAATTTAAGAGGAAGTAAAAAAAGAAATGAAGATACTCAAAAAGTATTCAGGATATTATACCATTACAGAATGTGTTGATTTCATCTTACAACATGTAAGTATTAATTTAAAACCAGCCACTATTAGACATCACTTATACACAGTTATTCATGCTGGGAATCTTCCATATAAAATGTTAGGAAAAAAAATGTTTCAACTTTCTAAAATAAATTTATGCAAGTTTATTTTATTTAAATACAATGTAAATCTGATTAATAAATCAGTAAGTAAACCTAAAATAAATAATATTAAGTATTTATTTAGAAAAAATAAGAGCCCTTATAATTTAGAAATTCAACCAGCCATTGTTGTAATAATTGTGAACCTTATAAATCCTTGAATCAATTTGTTTCTTATAACTTTAACGAAAATAGCTACCCTTGATTGCCTCGTATACAGTGACTATTAATAAATTCTCAAACTTATACCTATGACAAAGTTATTTTCAGCATAGGTATATGTTTAATTTAAACGCTCCTCCACAATATCAATTATACTGTCCATTACTCCCCTAGGTCTCCTCTCAAATTCTCCCCTACTAAAACCATACACTTTCCCATTGTACTCTACCCTGATTTCCTCATCTTCTATAAATATCTTCATTCCTTCTATAGAAAATCCCTTAATTCTACTATTCTTATTTATACTTTCCCCTATTTCTGTTTCAGTGAGTGAACTTATCCTCTTAAACTCTTGCCACAATCTATATTCTTCTTTGGATTTTATGCAAAGCTCAGTTACTATTTCAGCATTATGGAGTAAATATTCAGTAGTATAAATCAACCTTCGAACTTGATATCCCTTTACTTCAATTTTTCTGTAAAGCGGCTCCCACTTATCTATTTTAAAAACATAGTAATATTCTTCTGAATCACTATGTATATTCTTTATATAGTTTCTCTTCACAACTTTTATATCCGAGCACCAATAGTTACTACTCCAGCCACTGGTGCTCATTCTGAATTGCAATAAAATGATTTACTATCTTTACATATAGTAGCTATAAAAAGTGGACTATAATTAGCCCACTTTCTATAACATAATAAATATTCCAAAGTTTTTACCATTCTGCTACTGTACCATCATAATTTTTCCATTTTGGGTTTGTCCATACAAGTCCTTCTGAATCAATCTTTTTAACAAGTTCTTCATCTATTTCAATTCCAAGCCCTGGTTTAGTTGGTACCTCAACAAACCCATCCTTATATTTAAATATTTCTTTATTTTTCACAAAATCTAGTAAATCAAATCCCTGATTATAGTGTATTCCAAGACTTTGTTCCTGAATAAATACATTGGGAGTGCATGCATCCATTTGAAGTGTTGCAGCTAATGCTATAGGGCCATAGGGTGCATGTGGAGCTACAGCTACATCATATGCTTCTGCCATAGCTGCAATTTTTCTTCCTTCAAAAATCCCTCCAGTTAGTGCCAAATCAGGTTGGATTATATCTACCGCACCACTAGCAAGTATATTTTTAAACTGCCATCTTGTATATAACCTTTCACCTGTAGCTATTGGTATTGATGTATGTCTTGATATTTCAATTAAAGCTTCCTCATTTTCAGGAAGTACAGGTTCCTCTATAAACATAGGTCTATATTGTTCAATTTCTTTTGCTATCACCTTAGCCATACCTTTATGAACTCTTCCGTGAAAATCTACTCCTATTTCTAAATCATACCCAACTGCCTCTCTTATGGATGCAATTCTTTCTACTACTGCATTAACTTTTTTATACGAATCAATGTAATGTAACTCTTCTGTGGCATTCATTTTTATTGCTTTAAATCCTTGATTTTTTCTCTCTATAGCTTGTTTTACTACATCTGACGGTCTATCTCCACCTATCCATGAATATATCAGAATATTTTCTCTTGCTTTTCCTCCAAGGAACTCATAAATAGGCATATTATAATACTTGCCTTTTATATCCCAAAGTGCCATTTCTATACCTGAAAGTACAGTCATGTGAATAGGTCCACCTCTAAAGAATGAACGATATAATACTTGCCAATGCTCCTCAATTTTCATAGGGTCTTTACCAATTAAATACTCTCCTATTTCATAAGCAGCTGCCTCAACACTCTTGGTTTTGGTTCCTGAAATAAGTTCTCCCCATCCCACGATTCCCTCATCTGTACTTATCTTTAAAAAGATCCATCTTGGTTTTACTTTATATATCTTTAATTCGGTTATTTTCATATGATTATCTCCTTTTTAATTTAATTAAGTTTAGCTCCTTCTTCTAAAGGCACTGATTTTATTTTCTTTTCTTTTCTACCCATGTAAATCCATATAGCAGCAAATCCAATTATGAAAAGTGGTACTGTAATTACCAAATTTCCTATAAACACTTCATAGATTATAAAACTTACAGTTAAGCTTGTTCCAGCGAAAGTAGAAATTAATGCACCCGCAGCCATAGATAAATTGATACCACTACTACTTGCAAGTGCTGTAAGCGCTTGTGAAGTATTAGTGCCTGCAAGTAATATTGCAGACATTACTGCTATACCTATAACTAGACTTCTAAATAAATTTCCTCCAGTTAAAGCAACTACTAATGCTATTCTAAATGGTACTACAGCTAAGTCGGCAAATGGAAGCAAATGATTTCCTGGGAGTATAAATGCAAGACCAATAGTTAATGGTATTAATATAAGTCCTGTAGTCATTACTTCAGCATTCCCAACTACTACAGCTGCATCTATTCCAATCAAGAACTTTCTGCCCTTGAACTTTTCTTTAGTCATTTTCTTTGCAGCTTCAGAAATTGGCATTAACCCTTCCATAAATAATGCAGTCATTTTGGGTAGTAAAAGCATAACAGCAGCCATATTTACAGCCAAAGTCAATATTTTAGTTATATCGTATTTAGCAAGTATCCCTATACCTCCACCTAGTATAAGTCCCATCATCATCGGTTCTCCAAATAATCCCAGATATTTCTTTGCCGATTTCATATCTATATGAATCTTATTTATAAATGGTATTCTATCCATCAACCAATTTAACGGTACTGCAATAATCAAAGAAGAAACTGCAGATAGTGTTGGAAGCGAAACTCCGTCGAGTTCAAAATACTTTTCAACTAATGGCGCTGACCAATCAGATAATTTAAATGTAACTACAGCAGTAGTTAGTGTAGCTAACACACCAAGTAATACGCTCTTAGTAGTAAAGTATGTGAGTACACCTACAATTGCAATATGGTGATAATTCCATATATCTACATCCAATGTTTCAGTTTTCTTTAGAATCAATAATACTATGTTTATAGCTAATATTGAAAATATCAATATTGGAATAATTGGTGAACCCCATGTAATAGCAGCTATAGCACCCCAGCCTACATCAAGCACATCTAAATGAATACCAAAGTTTTTTACCATTTGCTGAGCAGCTGGTCCCAAATTTGAAGATAATAAAGCAATAACCATCTTAATACCAGCAAATCCGATACCAATTGTTAAACCTGATTTAAAAGCCTTACCTGGTTTTAATCTAAATATCAGACCTATGAAAAATATCATAAACGGTAACATAACGGTTGGACCTGCATCTAAAAGAACATGAAATATTTTATAAAATATCATTTTGTCGTCCCCCTCTCAAGTTTTTAGAAATAAATTTAATTAATTTTTGCACATATTAATAATTTTCTCTATTGTCTCTTCTTCGCCTATTCCAGTTAACATTGACATAGCTCCTACAATTGGCACATTAATTTTATCACTATTTTGTATTTTTCCTGTAGTTACTACAAAATCAAAATCATTTGCCCTTGAATCTAGCTCCATTAGTTTACATTGATCCACATAGACCTTTATGCTCTCGCTTTCACAAGCTTCTCTTATCTTTATTGCTACAACCGTTGATGTTGCTATTCCGTTTCCACAAGCTACTAATATTCTTTTCATGATAATAACCTCCTATAAATTTTTATATTATTGTAATAAAATAGGTTCTAGTATTTCATATATTTTCTCTTTGCTACTTGCCTTTAAAATTGCCTGTTTTGCCTTCTGATTCTTTATTAATGTTACTATCTTTTGTAGCATTTCTATATGCCCATGTGGTTCATCTAACGCAAGCATTATAACTATTTTTACAGGTATTATATTCTCTGGTTCCTCCATAGAATGAAAATCTATAGAATTTTTTAATATTCCAATAGCTATTGCAGCCTTTTTAACTAATTTGTGATCAGCATGTGGTATAGCAATTTTGGGCCCTTCTGCTGGAATTGCGGTTGGATATTCTTCCTCTCTTTTTATTATTGCCTCTTTAAAACCTTCTTTTACAAAACCTTCTTTATAAAGAGAGTCTGCAAGAAATTCAAGTACCCCTTTACTAGAATCAAATTCTAAATCTCTATATATCAAATTTTCACCGAAAAATATTGACATAGCAAACCTCCTACTTTCTAATTATTTATAAAGTACAGCTTCAAAACTTTCTATACTTTTTTTTACATTTTCATAATTTCCTTTAATTACATCTTCCCTACTAAAAATCCCTGAACCTATACCTAAAAAATCTGCTCCATTAGCTAAGTAATCTAATGCATTTTTTGCATTTACACCTCCCACTGCCATAAGTTTTAATTCTCCCAGTGGAGCTTTAATATCTTTAAAATACTTTGGAGTTACAGTGTTTGCAGGAAATACTTTTACAATACCCGCTCCATCTTGAAAGCTTTTATAAATTTCTGATGGAGTAAAAGCACCAGGTACACTAATAACCATATTTTTTTTGCAAATTTGTAGTTGCTCCTCTGAAAACATTATTGGAGATAATACAAATTTTGCACCAATTTTTACAACATCTATCAAATCCTCTTTAGTTAAAATTGTGCCTGCACCAATGAGTATTTTATCGCCAAACTCATCTACAATCTTTTTTAATATATCTTTTACATTAGAATCTTTCAAAGCTATTTCCACTGATTTTATTCTACTATTACTTAATATTTCGACAATATTTCTAGTTTGGTTATAATCATAACCTCTTAATATAACTGTAACTTTAGGAAAATTTTTAATATCAACATTCATCTAACTCACCTCTTCTTATAGTTATACTAAGCATATGTCATGCCAACTACATGGTTACAATTGTGAACTTTGCTATAGCATTCATAATTTCTTCTGGGGTTTTTGCAGCCCTTATAGCTTTACGCCCATCTTCACTAGAAATAATCTTATATAAATCATTAAAATATATTTTTGAATCTTCTTTAAGAGCAATCATAAATACTATATTTGCCTCGCTATTTCCTTCCCAATCTATGGGTTTTGATAGTTTTGCTATTGCTATGGCAGGTTTTGTTACATAGCTTGCATCTCCATGTGGTATAGCTATACCATTCTTTAAGAGTGTAGCCCCCATAGTCTCTCTTTTATAAACACTAAGCATAAATTCTTTATCCACATAACCTTGTTTTTCTAATAATTCAACTAATGCATCAATGGCATCACTCTTAGATTTTGCCTCTAAATCACATATAATTATATCCTGGTTTATTATATCCTTTAGTAAATTCTCAGCCTTTTCTTCTATACCAATAGCGCGAAAAATTTTATCCTTACCATTTCCGTTCACTATATCCTCAACAGATATGAAAGGTATATTATCTATTTTAGGATTTATAGTTCCTACAAAAGCTACCACATTATTATTCTTTTTAATATTATTTATTTCTACCTCTATATTTTTTTGTTTAAGAATTCCTAATGCTATTACAGTAACTTGCTCCTTTACATCTTCTAAAAGTTCTTCTATGTATTTCTTTACTTTAATTGCAGTTCCTTCTCCACTTATGCATATGGTTAATATGACCTTTTGAAGTACATTTTCACAAAGAATATTATCATTTGAAGATCCATATATTTTATCTTCAGTTAATACATCTACTATTTCCTTTAAACTATTTGTAGGAATAGTAGCTCTCCTAACTGCTTCTAATACCATAAGGGTATCCACCCTCCCTATAGTTTTAGTAAGTATACCCGTAGATTTAGTTATAATTTTACCAAGGCCAACCAATGAACCCATATCCGCCAAAATTATGCATCCTTTACCTTCATCTATTCTTTTAACAATCTCTATAGCTTTATCTATCATCGTGCTTGAGCTTTCATTTAAATCCATCTCAAGCCCTACCGCATGATTTACTCCAAGTAACCTATTTGCCACATTAGCCATTCCTAATCCAACATGTCCGTGACTAAGTACAAGAACACCAACTTTTCCTTCTTCTTGCTTTTTATCACGTGAAAAGGTTCTTAAATACATAGCAATAAATGCTATTTCATCTTCTGGAATTTCTATATCTAAACTTTTTTCTATACTTTTAGCTATCAACTTCGCAATTTTATATTCCAATGGATATTCGCGGATCACAGTTTTTAATTGCGGATTAATAATCATTTTGTCACTCTTTAACCTTTCGTAAGTAGCACTTAAATGAATAGCTAAAGAATAGTATAAATTTTCATGTAAGTTATTTAGATTATTTTTCGCTATTTCAATAGCACTATAAGTTGCCGCTAATATTTTTTCTCCAACGATTTCTTTAAGGTTTCTTTTAGATATACTACTACAAGAATTAACATCTCTAGCTGATCTCTTAATCTCCATTTCCACCTGTTTACCAATAATATTATTTATTTCTTCTTGTGTTAGGCCCTTCTTTTCAAGGTCATTAAATCTTTCCTCTATAAATTGATAAATTCTATCTGTAAACACATATCTATCGTCCTTATCCGTAGATACCACCGACCTATTAGGATTTACAATTAGACTATAATTTAAAAATTTATCTGCATCTTCCTCTTTTTTGTCAACTACAAACAGTCCATTTCTTACATAATTCGGCAAATCGCATACACCTATTTGAATAGTTGCATTTCTATTAATCCTAGAAGTTAAAAATCCTCTTGCACATGCCACTTGTATATCACTTCTCAATTGACCAATGTTACCTGGGCAATCATATAACATCAGTGCTCTTATTGCTTCTGGATCTACTGCAATTGTTTTACCAATTCTAAAGCTCTCATCTAAATAGAATTCTTTTATTATTTCATACCTTTCAGAAAAAGGTCTCTCATTAATAGCTGGTATCTCAATTACCATGGGAATTCTTCTTCTAAATGTAAGTAAAAGATATGATGCCGGATCCTCAGTTGTAGCCCCTATTAACATTATGTTTGCCTTTCTACTGCTTTCCGTTTCTCCAAGTCTTCTATACATTCCCTTATCTAAAAGATAAAAAAGTATTTCTTGACCTTTACTTGGCAATCTATGTACTTCATCTATAAACAATATCCCACCATCTGCTTTTTCCACTAACCCTTGCTTTGCTGAATCTGCTCCAGTAAATGCCCCTTTAACGTGGCCGAAAAGCTGAGATAAAAGCAATTGTGGATTATCTGCATAATCTGCACAATTAAAAACTATGAAAGGTGCATCTTTCTTAAAATTTCCTGATTGTGCAGCAAATTTGTACATCTCCCCTACAATATGACTTTTTCCAACACCTGAAGGACCAAGGACAAGTGTATGAAGCCCATTGGGAGGATATAATATAGCTGCCTTTGCTTGACTTATTTGAACTTTTAAACTTCCTTTGCTCCCAATAATATTATCAAAAGAATATGTTTCTTTTGATGATATTATTTCGTTTTTTTCAGAACCATTTTCTTTATCATTAATGTTTAAATTTTCATTTACATTACTTTTTATTTTATAATTAGGAACTATTTTGATTTTGTTTATTACCTCATACTTTATTTTTGAAGCCACATATCTAGACAGTTTATATCCCATTTCATTAAGTTGCTTAGTAAAACTCCTATCAGATACTTCTATATTTGCCTTGATTATTTTTTCGCCATCTATCAAAATAAATTGCTTCCTTCTCTCTCTTGAGTCTTGTATATTGTTTTTAAGTCTGATTTCTGTTACTTTTTCGCGATTTGTTCCTAATATGCTTGCAATTTTTTCATCTGAAAAAGGGTTTTTCTTATCTTCGCTTTCTAAAACCTCATTAATTTTATCTATTGAAATAATACTCACCAAAATCACCTCATTCTTATTGTAGCAATATTTGTACCGTAAAGTGGTTGCTTTTGTACTTTTTCTTAAATTTATCTAAAAAATCTAATTATATTAAATTTTGTAAATTAATTCTTTGTAATCGTTGACAATAAAGAAAATAATGATATACTAAACACATACAAAATCACATATGAGATGTTGTATCACATATATGATTTTGTGTCTAATGTTAATTTATTTATATGTTCAAAATATTAAATATACGGAGGTATAAGTATGGATGTAGTAGGTATAGGCGAAACAATGGTATTATTTTCTCCAGAATCAAATGGAGCAATTCGATATGCCCATAAATTCACTTCTAGATGTGCTGGAGCAGAAACCAACACATTAATAGGTCTATCTCGTTTAGGACATAAAACAGGATGGATTAGTAAAATTGGAAACGATGAATTAGGAGAATTTATTATTAATGCTATCCGAGGTGAAGGTGTAGATACAAGCATGGTAATACATGATCCATCTTCTCCAACAGGAATATTTTTCAAAGGTGTAGTAAATGAAAAAGATGTAAGAATGTATTACTACAGAAAAGGATCCGCTGCAAGCAAAATTACTTGTGACAATATTGACAGACAGTATATCTCTCAAGCTAAGTATTTATATATAACAGGAATTACTCCCGCCCTTAGCCAGTCATGCTACGATAGCATTTTCTATGCTATCAAAATAGCAAAGGAGACCGGTGTAAAAGTTGTTTTTGATCCTAATATTAGATATAAACTATGGGACAGTAATTACGCAAGGGAAACTATTTTGAAACTTTCAAGTATGGCAGATATAGTGCTACCAGGACTAAGTGAAGGTAGATTTATTTTTGGTGATAAAGACTATGAATTAATAGCAAAGGATTTTATAAATAATGGTGCTTCGCAAGTAATTGTCAAACTTGGAGAAAAAGGGGCATTTTATATAAGTGGCGATGATAAGGGTCTAGTTCCTGGTGTAAAGATCAAAAACATCGTTGATCCAGTTGGAGCAGGAGACGGCTTTTCAGCAGGAGTTTTATCTGGACTTTTAGACGGATTAAGTTTGAGGGAGTCTGTAACAATAGGATGTGCCATAGGAGCTATTGTAACTACAACGAATGGAGATATTGAGGGTTTACCAGATAGAGATACGTTAAAATACTATATGAGTAGTTCTAATGATAATGAAATTAGCCGTTAAAAAAAGGAGTAATAAAATGAATGTTTTATCAAAAATTTTAGAGCATAAAATTATAGCTATCATTCGTGGCTCGAAGGCTGCTGATGTTTTGTCAATTGCAGAAGCCCTTAATAAGGGTGGAATTAAAATATTAGAAGTAACTATGAATTCACCTAAAGCCCTTTCTGTTATTGAGGAATTAACTTGTAAATTTGGTGACAAAGTGATTGTGGGAGCAGGTACAGTTTTAGATTCAGAAACGGCACGTAGTGCATTGCTTGCTGGCGCAAAATTCATTTTATCACCTACCGTTAATATCGAAACTATTAAGATGACAAAACGATATGGTGCTGTGAGCATTCCGGGAGCTTTTACACCTACTGAAATTTTAAAAGCATTTGAAAACGGTGGAGATATCATAAAAGTTTTCCCAATATCTTGTGTTGGGCCATCTTATATTAAAAATATAAAAGGGCCTCTTAACCAAATACCATTACTTGCGACTGGAGGTGTAAATTTAGAAAATATCAGTACTTATATAAAGTGCGGATCTGCTGGAGTAGGATTAGGAAGTTCTCTTGTAAATTCAAAGTTTGAAGTGAATGAAGAATATTTAACAGAGCTTAAAGAAAAAGCAATTAAATTTGTAAATAAAGTAAATGAATCCATTTAAATCATATTCAAAGTAATAGATTAAATCAAATCCAAAAAAATAAATTATGTACATTAAAGGGGATGTGTTTATGTTAAATAATAATGCAGTTAAAAATATACAACACAAAAAAACAAAAATAAATTATGGATGGGTACTTGTATCTGTCATGCTATTTGGAGCGGTTGTAAATTATTTAGACCGTGTCAACTTAAGTATTGCAGGTACTACTATTGCATCTCAATTTCATTTCACTCCAGTACAAATGGGTTTACTATTTTCAGCAATGTTACTTCCTTATGCATTAGCTAATTTACCAGCAGGATGGATTACGGACAAATATGGAGAAAAAAGATTATTTACAATTGCTACTATAGTATGGTCAATCGCAACTTTAGCTGCAGGATTTTCTCAAACATTTTCATCTCTGTATGCATCAAGAGTACTCTTAGGTATTGCAGAAGCTCCATTTTTTATTTGTGGTGCTAAAGTAACGCAAAAATGGTTTGATGACAAAAATAGAGGATTAGCGACCTCCGTAATTAATATGGGACCTCCAATAGCAAATACAATCGCGCCCCCAATATTAACGATTATATTAATCTCATTTGGTTGGAGACCAATGTTTATAGGTTTAGGCTTGTTAGGGCTTGTAGTTACATTTCTTTGGTTAACATTGTATAAAGAAAAACCAAACTCTAATATTGAAATTATTGATGCTAAATCACCTAAGAAAAAACAAAACTTAAAAATCTCATGGGCTATATTATTAAAACATCCTTCAACATGGGCAATGATGGTAGGTAACTTTGGTTTGATATATGTTTTTTGGGTTTATCTTACATGGATTCCAACTTATTTAAAAACTGCCCGCGGATTTAGTTTATCGAAAACTGGTTGGCTTGCAGCAATTCCATTCTTAGCTGGAATTGTTGGTGTACCATTGGGCGGTTATTTATCCGACTATTTAATTAAGAGAAGAAATTTTGATCCTATTAAAGCACGTAAAACAATAATAATATTTGCAGTTATTACAGCTTCTATTTTTATTGCACCAATAGCATATGTTAAAAGTGGCTCAGTTTCTGTAGTATTGTTAACCTTTGGTTTCTTATTTTCTAGTATGCCTAATGGCGTTGTTTGGACATTAGCAACTGACGTTGCACCAGCAAAATTAGTTGGTTCACTAGGCTGTATTCAAAATTTTGCTGGTTATTTAGGAGGTAGCATAGCTCCCATATTAACTGGGCTAATTGTTTCGAGAACAGGATCCTTTAAACTTGTATTTATTATAAGTTCTATGATGTTACTCATGAGTGCACTTACCTATGGAATATTTTTAAAGAGTAAAATTGAACTTAAGAATGAACCTGAAACAGTACAGTAGCATAATTAAAAAATAATAAAGATTGGAGAATTAGTTATGATTGTTGATAAACTAAGTAACGCTAAACAATATTACAAACTTGATTTTAGAATTGAAAAAGCTTTTAAATATATTATTAATACCGATTTATCACAAATAAAAGAGGGAAAATATAAAATAGACGGTGATGATATTTTTGCAGTCGTCTCTGAATATGAAACAAAAAAAATAGAAAAAGGGTTGTGGGAAGCCCATAGAAAATATATTGATATTCAATATATCATTTCAGGAAAAGAGAAAATAGGCTATGCTTGTATTGAAGATATGAAATCATCTATTGATTATGACGAAAAGAATGATATTCTATTTGTTAAAGGACAAGGTGATTATATAACTGTTAATGAAGGAACCTTTGTTTTGTTTACACCAAATGATGCTCATATGCCAAGCATAAACATTAATAACTCACAATGTGTCAAAAAAATGGTTTTAAAAATTTTAATAACTTTATAACAAATCTACAGTTATTAAAATTAAAATCGAATTTATCTTTTCTGCCATTTTGATTCCCTAAAAAAACTTAAACTGATATACTATTAAAAGAATATAAATTTTATTTTATATTCTTTTAATTAAAATTATATGTTAAATTTACGTTTATAGGAGGAAATATGGCAGTTAAATCAGCAGTTAGAGCATTAGAAATTTTTGAACTATTAGCAAAAAATAAAAACGGTTTATCTGTAGTAGATATAGGTAAAAACTTAAATATTCCTCAAAGTAGTGCCTCAAACCTAGTTAAAACATTGCTTGATTCAGGATACTTAACACGAGATGAAACAAAAAAATATGTTCTGGGAGTGCGTTTAATTCAATTAGGGGCAGTAGCAATGGAATCTCTTGATATTGGTGTAGTGGCGAAACCAATATTACAAAAACTAGTGGAAAAAGTTCAAGAAACAGTTTTTTTAGCAATTCGTGCACAGAATGAGGTTGTGTATATATTAAAAATCGATTCAAATAGCTCTGTTAATACAACTGCTCAACCTGGTTATCATAGACCTTTATACCATACAGGCTTGGGAAAGGCATTTTTGTCATCAATGACGAAAAAAGAACAAAACGAAATTTTATCAAATATTGATTTAATAGCAATAACATCACATACAGTTACCGATAAAGAGACACTTATTGAACAATTAGAACAATTTAGATGTCAAGGTTATGCTATTGATGATGAAGAAGGTGAATATGGATTATACTGCATTGCTACAACAGTCACTAACTGTAACAAAAATATAGAAGCCGCTATAAGTATATCAGGATTAAAAACTAGATTACTTCCAAAAAAAGATATTATCACTGGATATTTAATTGATTCGGCTAATGAAATTTCCCAAAGGCTTGGAGGAAGGTAGCGTAGCTTTATTTATCAGATAATATAAATTATCTGTATTTAAATATGATGATGCGATCTTCAATTCTATTAATTATGTCTTCAAAGTTTGTATTATATAAATTAAATAAGCCGTCTCAAAATAGAAATTACTTTCTATTTTGAGACGGCCCTTTTCTGTTTTTCACTCCTACTAAGTTCATATTTTTTGTATTTAGTGTTATTCAAGTTGTTCATTTTGTTAGGTGGCTGATGCGACCACTTTCTAGTAAATAGATCAACGCAGTGGATCTATTGGCTGGTTTCTATGTATACATACTTCTTAAATTATCAATAATTCCATAGCATCTAAAATATCCATTATTTTTTTTCCTAAGTGTTTCATCAATTATTGAATATGTAGAACTGAGATATGTAATTAGCTTAGTTCATTGATATATAAGGATTTATCGTTAATTTAATTATTTTATTACAAATTTATCATAGGGGTATATACGTTATTAGAGTTTTAAAGTTTAATTTTCACTTATGTATTGTTATCTTTATTCCTATAGTAATAAGATATTTTGTTTTTTTGTAATATATATATCTTAAGGGATTGCGATGATTACAAGCTGGGTAATAAATTGTAAATTTCTGTCCACTTTCATTTGTAAATACCTTTAAAGTTTCATTCTTCATTCTTAAATTTAATTGCTTCATCAAAAGAATATGCATCTTTACCATTTACAGTAATAGGTTGTGCCTCATCAAAAATAGCAGAATGCCAAACATCAGAAATTTCCTGCAAATCTGTTTCAATTTTATCCCCTTGCATCGAAGCTAAAAGCTCTCCAGCTCTATTCATTTGAAGTAGCTACTTGACCTTCAACATCTTCCATTTCAAGTTTTACTAAAGCTGAGAAATACAGCAAGTGTAGCTTGCTTATCTTTAAATCCCTGCATTGTCCATTTATATTTACACTTACTACATAATAATCTCCTTTAAATTCAGGCACTTCTATAGCGAACGCATCCCCTTTGAGTGAATCATTAGCCTCAACGAAAATGTTGCTTATGTCTCTATTTCCACCATACTTAGTTAAAGCATGACAATTAGGACATAATCCAAGAATATTAAATGGTCTATCTGCCCACCATGCACCATTTTGTTTTTCAACTATGTGATATACATTTATCCATTTTTGTCCATTATGGAGATGTAATTCAGTCCCACAAAGTTGACACTTTCCTTTATACTCAGCTAACAAAAACTCCTTTGGATCTACAGCACCTTTATCCACTTGTATTTGATTTGATGATATTTCTATATCATCTTTAATGTTCTGATTGCTTGGTTTTCTGAACTTTTTCTTGTAAATTTCAAGGGCAGTTTTAAGTGAGTCCTTCACTACTCTAACTAGTTTTTCTTTTAGACTTTCCTCCTCATCAGGTAAAATCCCTATATCCCAATCAACCACATCAGAAACTGGGCTACAATCCCTCTCATCTATTAGAGCATTTGTAATCTTATTTACCACTTCTTCACTTATATCTTTATAATGATCTTCTTCAATATTAATATTTTTTTCTGTATTTATAATTTCTTTTGTATCAAGAACTTCTTTTATACCATGGTCTTCTTTTGTACCAAGCTTATTTTTTGTACCTCGAGCTTCTTTTGTACCAAGATTTTATTTTGCACCAACATCTTTATTTGTACCAAGGTCTTCTTTTGAATCAATAATTTCTGCTTTGTGGATTTCACTTGCATGTTCTAAAGCTCTTAATATTTGTGTATGTTCATCTAGCTTATTATTAATAATTTTTAGTAAATCTAAAATTTCATTATCCATTTTTTCACCACCTACATAGATTTATATATTATCATTAATTAAAATTTATTTCAAGATAAATCATCTTTAATAAAGATACAATTAAAGACATAAAACCACATAAACAAATGGAAAGCACAGTTATTATTTTCTATAATTTGTTAAATTATTTTAAAATTTCAATTAATCAAAATAATATTTATTCTTTTATCTATATCAATCTTTTTAATATCAAATTCAATATGTTTATCATATAATATTCTCAAATTATTTTTCATCAGAATATCCTTTATTTCATAATTAAATTCTTTACTTCTGCGTTTATATCCACAATTTTTCATTAAAGTTCTTAATTTAAGTCTACCCCTTTTATTTATATTCTTCTTTAGATTTTATACAAAGCTCTGTTACTATTTCCGCATGATGAAGTAAAATGTTGAGTATGAGGATTCGTTTATTGGCTTATCTAAAAACTCCTCCATAAGCCTTGTAGTTGATGGTAGAAATGAAATGCCACCTATATTTACTTCTTCTATGCTCTTATAAAAGTCATGGTTTTTGTATTCTTCTTCTTCCTTAGACCCAATGCCACCATAACTTTTCTGGTACTCTGTTGATGTGTCTATCTTATATTTTGCATCAAATACAAACTCATAAGCCTTATCACTACCAAGTTTGTTTATAGATAACATATTATCAGGCTAATGCGATACTGTTTTACTGCCTTCAGTTCTATATGCTAAGTTACTAACTTTTCGTGATTTAAATGCATTATAACTGACCTTAAAAATATCCTTTGTGTTAGGATTCTCATATAATAAACTAAGTTCTTTCATTGATAATGAAAATATATTACTGTTAATACTTAGTCCCTTTTGCAGCATTGCATACCCTAACAAATAGAAAACTTTAGGGGGAGTCTATATCTCCTTCTGAAGTAGTTAATATTTCAGCGACCCAGGAGATAATTAATATGGCAAGTGAATTTAAATTTAGATATGTTTTAAGGGATTTCCTATTGTGGAAACCCCCTTTATTATTTTTCTATTTTTTTCAGCCCATCTAACTTTGCAATCCAACTTATTCCATGTAGAACTTAATTAAACTTGGAAAACTATGACCATCATCTAAAAAAAATTGTAGATAAGATGCAAATTTATCATAATTTTCTCTATATACTTCTAATATTTGTATCAAATTCTTTCTTGCATCTTTTAGAATATAATTATTAAGATTTAAAAGTTTAATAGTGTATGCCGCTCTTTTATTTCTTATATCCTCTACCTCTTTATATAAAGGAATAATTTCTCCACTAGCTAGATTGTATGTTAGAAAATCTTTTGGATTTTCAATTACCGGATTTATAAATTCCCTAGAATATTTGTTTTGTTTTGCAGTTCCACAGCTATTTTTTTCATTACAAGAAACTATAATATTGTTATATTCTTGAAACAATTTTGGAAATAGGTCCCTAGGTTTAATATGTTCTATATGTCCTTCATTAATGTTATATATTGCTTTTTCACAATAAGGACAGTATTTACATTGTTCCTTTTCTAAAATAAAAGTCTTTATATCGCTCTTAATATTTCCATAATTATACCAAGTCTCTGGAGTCTTTTTTCTCTTAAATTCAAGAAGAAAATCTGGTTCTATAGTTTTATTAACACTTAACATTTAATTTTACCTTCTTTTCCTTCTTGATTTTTCTAAGTTAATGAGCATTATATCCTTATCAAAATCGCCCAAATACTTCCTAAGATAATCAAATTTTTCATTGAATTCTGGTGTTTCAAATAAATCTTTTTCTAATAAAACTAATATCTCTTTAAGCCTTTCAGAAATATCATCATTTCTAAGATTATCTAATTTCATTGTAGTCTTTAAAATATTTTCTATGGTATGACCATAGGTCTCATCTATTTTATCATTATCAAGCAAAGATACTCCATTTTTGTCCTTAATTAATATTCTTAGCTGCTCTGCTTTAATATCTCCCACTATATGTGGAGAATGAGTTGCAATTATTAACTGATTATTAATTCCGATATTCTCATAAACCTTTATTATTTTTTGCTGCCACTCTGGATGTAGTGATATTTCGGGCTCATCTATTAATATAATTGAATTATTAGCCTCTAAAAATTTTAAAGATAATCCTCTTAAAAACAATTGTTTTTCTCCGGAAGACAGTCCATTAATATTAAACTCTTTACCTAAGCTATTCTTAAAAACTGGCTTTGTGTCTTCATCCTCTGACAATCCTATAAGTTTAACATCTAAATCCATAATAGAAAATATACTATTTATCTCATCGCATACTTTATCAATTACTTCACCAATAATTTTATTTCTATTCTTAAATATTTCTTTATTTATCTTTGTAGCTATGAATGAAGGAATATTTTCAGTTATGCTTTGATCTACTATATTTAAAAAATCTGGAGAAAACTTAAACGTATTATCTACTTTTTTAAGCTTATCAAAGTTAATTTCTGCTGGCATATATATAACTTTAGGATCATCTTTATTACTATTAACATTTATAATATCAGGATCTAACATTCCCACTTCTTCATCATCAAGCTGAACAGTTGTATAAAAATTACTAGGGTGTAACTCAACTTCAAACGAATTCTTTGAGTTATATCCCTTATGATCAACTTCAAATGATTCAAATAAACTTTTTAACAATGTAGTCTTTCCAGTACCATTATTACCAATAATAACTACAGTATTTAAAGGAATTCCATTGCTATCACAAAAATTCACTTCCAAATCATTTAGTATTTCATGATTATTAAATTTAATTTTTTTCAACTTCATTTTGTTCACCTCATTAAAAATTATTTAAAACTATATTCTTTGTTTCCATATTTGCTACTCAATTAGCAAGATAAATTTATATACTTAATATTATTATACCCCAAATGACTATTCCATTAAAGTAATATATAAAAACTCCTCACAGTGTGATAATTTTATGTCCACCAATCCCAAAATAATTACTCAAATAAAATATATCTTTATAGGATTTCCTAACTAAGAACATCTTTCCCAATCTCAATTATCCTCCCCACTACACCCCTAGGTCTCCTCTCAAACTCTCCCCTACTAAAACCATACGATTTTCCATTGCACTCTACCCTAATTTCCTCATCTTTAATAAATACCTTAATTCTACTATCCTTATCAATAGTTCTCTCTATTTCTGTTTTAGTTAAAGAACTTACTCTCCTAAGCTCCTGCCACATTCTATACTCTTACTTAGATTTTAAACAAATCTCATTTACTATCACCGCATTATGGAGTAAATACTCAGTAGTATAAATCAACCTTCGAACCTGATATCCCTTTACTTCAATTTTTCTGTAAAGCTTATCCCATCCCTCAATTTTAAAAACATAATAATCTTCCTCAGACCCACTAGGTATTTCCTTTATAGTATTTCTCTTAACAACTTTTATATCTATTAACTTACCGTAATAAGTTATACCAGCCTCACCTGCAAACTGTCTCTTTGACTGTGCTAGTGCTACGAACTTAATATTATGCTCTG
>NZ_CALEVF010000006.1 GCF_937920395.1 uncultured Clostridium sp.
TTTCAAATGAATTATATTATCATAATAATTGACTTCAGTCTTAGTTTTACTTTTTCTGATTTCTAAAGTTACAAACTTGTTAATATTACATGGATTTGTTATTTCTAAAGTACCACCTATAATCGAATTCATTAAAAAGTTAAAACCTTGACCTTGCTGGTTTGTCAAAATACTAACCATTTTATCCTCTTTAATCACAGCACCACCGTTTATTTCTAGTTTTGCATCTAAAGAGTTTCTTTTAAGATCAATTATAGGTAAAACACTGGTTTTATCTCCCATTAATCTTTGATTATAAAAATCATTAAAACTAAGCGTTATAGCTCTTGAAGATGATCCAATATTTAATATAATTTCCTTTAGAAGTATTCCAATGTATTTTTCTTGAATAATCTCGAGCTTCATAAGTTTCTCTGGATCGCCAACATATACTCCAATATAAGGTCTTAAAAGCAACTCTTGATCTCTATCTAAAAAATCCAAATAATCACTTACACCTAATTCCGCAGCCTTTTGAGTAAATAATATAACTTTGTTTTGTGTGAAATTTAATTTATAACTAGAAACAGCATTCATATTTCTAATAGCTTCAAACATTGTCTTTCCTACTCCTTCAAATAAAACCCTTTGATCCACCCCTTGAGCCGCTGAACCTTTACTTCCTTTAAAAGCTTCAGTATATACTATAGGCCAACCGTGGTCATCTACATCTATAAGCATGGCAGTAACAAATGAAACTGTATTAATATCTCTATAACTAAAACATGATGACATAACAAAACAATTTATTATTATACAGCTTATAAATATCATTTTCTTATATTTTCTCATTATAATCATCCTTATTAAAAATACTATTAGATATGGTATTAAGATCCTTTCTATAAAATAAGTCCTTGAATTTGAAGGTTTCTAATGTACCCAAAGGGAATAAATATGGATATCCACAACTTTCAAGACCCGCCATATGTGCTATAAATATAATAAAGCCAATATAGAATCCTGGAAGCCCCAGAACTGATGAAAACAAAATAATAATCACATTCCATATAGCTATAGCACTATAAATTTTAGGAACTAAAAATGATGATATTGATGATAGTGCCACAATTACTATAGTACTTTGTGATGCTATACCTGCCCCCACTGCAGCATCACCTAAAATTAGTGCTCCAACAATGCTCATTGCCTGCCCTATAGACTGAGGCAACCTTATACCCGCCTCGCGTAGTAATTGGAAGAAAAAAGTCATTAATAATAATTCTATTACCGTAGGCATAGGTACTCCGGCTCTACTACTTGCTAACCTTAAAGTAATTACCGTTGGAAGCAGAGCAAAATGAAAAGTAGAGATAGCCAAATATAAACCAGACAATAGGTAAGCTAAAAAGAAGCTAACCAACCTAATAATTCTTAATGTATTAGCAAAATACTTATTAGAATAATAATCGTCTGGTGTTTGAAAATTATCTATAAAAAAATAAGGTGCAGTAATCACAAAAGGAGTTCCATCCACAATTATTCCTACTTTCCCCTCTAACAGTTTTGATGCAGCAACGTCTGGTTTTTCGGTAGTTCCTATTGTATCAAAAGGCGTATTTTTATTTTTTAATGCCTCTTCAATATAATTTGTGTCTAATATAAATTCTAATTTTATATTAGTAACCTTTTTTCTTATATAATCTACAAGTTTATTAGGTGCTACACCTTCAATATAGCATATCACAATTACAGTATTAGACTTACTACCCAGAATTACAGTTTCAAATTTCAATGATGGATCCTTAATTTTTCTTCTAATTAATGATACATTATCTACAAAGGCTTCTGTAAATCCTTCTCTCGGACCCTTAATTACACTTTCTGTAACTGGAATTCCGACACTTCGCCTTACATATCCTTTGGCCTCACAATAAAATGATTTATTTGTAAAAGAGAATACAAGTACCAAGTCTCCTGATAAGACGTGGTATATAGCATCATCATCATCTTTAACATCTCCAATGCTATTAGCCGGTAATATTTCTTTTTTTATATACTCTAAATTTACAGTATCAATTTTATATTGTATTAAAGGTTTAAATATATACTCACTAATAAATTTAGAATCGCATAAATCATCAATAAATATTCCATATATTGTACCTACATTACATTCTATCTCTCTATACTTTACATCATAGCTATTTTTTAATTTTTCCTTAATATATTCTATATTTATTTTTTCCATTTTAATCACCCATTTTATTATTTGTAATGTCAAAGTTTATTATTCTAAAATGTTATAACATTTTAGTTTAATATTTTTATAATGGGAAATACTACTAATATATTATATATATTTTATATCATTCTGTTAAAAACAAGAAAAAAAGGGAGGCGAATGGTGATTGGATAAACTAAATACAAAACATTTAATATTCATAATTTGGGGAACCTCTATTGTAGGAATGAAAACATATCCTAATGTATTCATTATAAATGGAGGTCGTGATTCTTGGATATCGATTATTATAGCTTCTATTATTATTTTATTTTACTTTATTTATTTACTTTTCGTTTGTAAAAAAACGAATTCTTACGATATGGTTAAAATATACCGTAAAGCTTTAGGTAAAACATTTGGGGATCTTTTCTTAATCCTATTTATCCTGACCTTAGTTTTAACTTTAATAGAAAGCTCTTCAGTTGAAGCAAATGCATTACACTTAAATATGCTTTCTGAAACTCCTATTTGGTTTTTTCTTTTATTTATATTAATTCCTGCAATTTATGTTGTAAAAAAAGGGACTAGAGCAATAACTATAACAACTATAGTTGGAATAAGCATTATTATGTTTGCAGGAATAAATTTAGCTATTCTTACAGCTAAATATAAACATTACAGTTACCTACTTCCTATAATGGCGAATGGTATAAGTAAATCTTTTATTTTATCTATAATAAAGGCACTAGGTTGTTACGGTAGTATAGCTATTTGCCTTCCATTTTTAACAAGAATATATAATAAATCAAAAATTATAAAACATTGCATTATTGCAATATTGATTGTCATACAAATGGAAATCGTTGCGAACATCGGGCTAATAAGTACCTTTGGAGTAGCTAGAGTCTTAACTATTAACTATCCAAAACTTCTACAAACTCAGTTAGTTGATTATTTCGGTTTTATAGAAGGTGGCGAATTTTATGTAATGCTTCAAATGGTAGGCGGTTGGTTTATAAAATATGTATTAGACCTAAGTGCTATATTAATTCTATTACAAAAACTATCCTTCTTTAATAAATACTGGGTATATATTATTAGTTTATTTGTATTCATAATTTCCTATTTCATCTCGGCTAAGGTACTAGTACTATACAAATTTTTAGACTTTTACGTATATTTTTCTGTTATAAGTTTCATATTAATACCGACAATAATTTTCAGCATATCTTTATTTAATAATCGTCAAAAGCTTAAAAATTACTAATTCAAAAAATAAAAAAAATTAGGTTAAATCATCATCTGCCATACTGTTGCAACGACCCATGAAATGATTTAACCTAACGCTCAGTTTTAATTTATAGTATTTAATTTTGTTTTTAAAGCTGCTACCAATGGTAGTGCTAAAGCAATACCTGCAATCACTTGAAGAATATTAGTTGGTATATCCTTTAACGAAATAATTAATGCTTGTTTAATTGCAAAGTCTTTAGAAATAAATGTTAGTATAACAGTTCCCCCAATGTAATAGGCTACAATCATCCAAATTCCAGCTACAACAAAAGCAAAGATATTATTTAAAGTATTATTTCCATTGTAACCTTTTCTATATGCAATAGTTCCAGCAATATATCCCATTACACCTTTAATAACAAATGTAAATGGTGCCCACATGGTATATCCACTCATTAAATCAAATAAACACATACCAACAGCCGAAGCTATAGCAGATTTTTTTCTTCCAAATAATATTGCTGATAAAAATACCATACTATCTCCCAAATGAAGTACTCCCATAAAAGTTGGTATATGTATAACTGACGTAGCTAAAAACGTAATAGCTGCCATTAAACTAATTTGTACAATATCAATAGTTTTGATAGATGTGTTACTTCTTTCCATTGTTCCCCCCCTAAAATTTGTTTTTAAATGTTTTCTTAAATTACTCTCTAATAACATTATATACAATACTTATTAATTTTCAAATGTATCCATACGCTTTAGACGTGTAATAATTATATACATTTTGTATATACATCGCTAAAATACCAAATACTATATATTGTTTAGTATTTTGATAAATGGAGGTATCTATATGACTTTTTTACGATGGCTCGGTGGATTTGTGGTTTTATTTTGGTTGATGGGAGTGCTTTTTAGTAAAGGAGGAAGTTTAATTAACATATTACTAATAGTTGCTGCCATTGTATTTATAATTGACATTCTATCTAGTAAAAGAAAAAATTTATAAAATTAAACCTAAAAAAGTCTCTTGAAATATTATCAAGAGACTTTTCATTTTATTTGTTTTTTTAATTAAGTTACCAAAAAAACTTATCTTCTACTTAATCATTATTTTTACTAACATCTGATAATATTAAGCCTTTATTATGCTCCAATGCCCAACTAATACCCCAATCATTTTGGAACAATAATAAATCTCTATCCTTAAAATCTTTAACTAATCTAGCATCACTAGTTAAGTTAAGTTTTTCTTTATCTATTGCACTCTTTTCAATCCATCTTATATTCTTAAATGCTAACCTATCAATTTTAATATCTACATTATATTCATTTTTAAGTCTAAATTCTAGTACCTCAAACTGAAGAACTCCGACAACCCCAACTACAATTTGTTCAATTCCTATATGTAGTTCCTTAAATACTTGGATTGCACCCTCTTGAGCTATTTGTGTTACTCCCTTTATAAATTGCTTTCTCTTCATAGTATCAACAGTTCTCACCCTTGCAAAATACTCTGGTGCAAAAGTTGGTATTCCTTCAAACTCAAATTTATTTGAAGAAGAACATATAGTATCTCCTATGCTAAATATACCTGGATCAAAAACTCCAATAATATCTCCAGCATAAGCTGTATCTACTATTTCTCTCTCTTGTGCTAAAAACTGTTGAGGTTGTGCAAGCTTTATTTTATTACCTCCTTGCACATGATAAACATCCATTCCTTTTTCAAACTCTCCAGAACAAATTCTCATGAAAGCAATTCTATCCCTATGAGCCTTATTCATATTAGCTTGAATTTTAAAAACAAACGCAGAAAAGTCTTTGCTATAAACATCAATTTTCCCTATACTTGAATTCCTTGGTAATGGAGGTGATGTTAATTCTAAAAAGCTTTCTAAAAATGGTTCAACACCAAAATTAGTTGATGCGCTACCAAAAAATACTGGAGTGAGTTCACCATTAGCTACTTTAGCTAAATCAAAATCATCACCTGCTACATCTAGAAGTTCCATATCTTCCATAAGTTTCTTATATAAATCCTCACCAATAAGTTCAATTGCTCTTTCATCTGAAACATTAATTTTTGTTTCTTTAGCTTCTATTTGACCATGCTTTCCATCATCAAAAACTATTATTTCTTTTGTACGCCTATCATAAACGCCTTTAAAATCTACTCCACAACCTATAGGCCAATTCATTGGATAAGATCTAATTCCAAACTCATTTTCTATCTCTTCCATAAGTTCAAATATATCGCGAGTTTCACGATCCATTTTATTAATAAAAGTAAAAATAGGTATCTCTCTAAGGCTACAAACTTGAAACAACTTTCTTGTTTGTGCCTCTACTCCTTTTGCACCATCAATAATCATAACTGCACTATCTGCTGCCATAAGGGTTCTGTATGTGTCCTCACTAAAATCTTGATGCCCTGGGGTATCAAGTATATTTATACAAAAATCTTTATAATTAAATTGCATAACTGAAGACGTAACAGAAATACCTCTTTGTTTTTCTATTTCCATCCAATCAGAAACTGCATGTTTAGAAGCTTTTCTAGCCTTAACTGAACCTGCAAGTCTTATAGCGCCACCATATAATAATAACTTTTCCGTCAGTGTAGTTTTACCGGCATCTGGATGAGAAATTATAGCAAACGTTCTTCTCTTTTTAATCTGTTTTATGTAATCCTCCAAGGTATCGCTCTCCTTTTTTTTATGTTTTAATTTATGTAAATACATATATATTCCTACAATCACTCACTTAACTCCTAGTGATTCTAAAATTTCACCTATCAAATCTCTACCTATCAATTTTAGCTTTTATACACATATCTGTCAACTAAGGTTGTACTTATAAATGGTAACAGAATAAAATATTTTTAAGTAGAATTTATTCTGTATAAGTTTGTTGTATCTATCTAGAGAATTTGAAACTTTATTTGTTTAGAGGATGAGAATACAATTCAGACATCGTAATATACAATGATTTCTGTTGTAGCATTTTTGAATCTTTTGTATATGTACTTATTCCACCCATTTTTAATAATTCATCTATTGAACTTGTTGCTAAAGTATACTCCTTCATAAACTTACCATATACAAATGACTTTGCATCATGTACTTTTTCTATAATCTTTTGCACTGGATTTAATATTCTTTCTTCAATTATCGAAGGATTTCCAAGCAAATCATTCACACTAACATTGCTTGAAAAGTGCTTATCCTTGTCTATTTCAACTGTATTACTTGTCTTAGTGCCATCTAACTTTCCAGAATCAAGTGTTATATTAAATCCCTTAGACAATATAACACTTGATTTACCATCAGCTCCATTTAGCTGAATTGTCTTATCCCCTACTATATCATTCTCCACATTTTGATTCATAAGACCTTCTAAATTATTTAATAACTTGCCTGCTTGCTTTTCAATTTTTGACTTTTCGTCTTCACTCAAATCATAATTTGTATATTGCTTTGATAATTCTTTGAGTTGATTGCCTATATTCTTTATATCGTCTAATCCCACCTCTTTCTTTTGTAAAATTGACATTCCACTTTCAATTTGTTGCTCTGAATTTTGGCTAACTGTTAATTGATCATTCATATTTCTTATTTTCTGTTTTATAAGCTCATCAGAACTTATTTTCTTGCTATTAGTAATACTATTTTTGTTATTCAATACCTTCTGAAGTTGTTGGTTACTACTATTGTTTATATATGGATTATTAAAATTTCCAATAATCATTTTTCATTTCCCCCTTCAACTGAAATCTAAAAAATAAATCATACTATAGTTATCGAGATTAAAAAATAAAAAGATACCCTAAGTGAAAGAAATTTTAAATTAACAGATTCCGTTTTGAGCTGCAAAAAAGGCTAAACAGAATAAATACACAAGCATTAAAGGCTATGTTTTCACATAGCCTTTAATGCTTGATATAATTAAATTTAGACTTCCTGCTAGTAATTTTATCTATAATAATTTTAGCCAATCTCTTTTATTATATAATATTCTAATAATCGTAACTGTATTGCTCTGCTCAGTGATAATATAAAACACAATATAGCTATCTACTAAAAATTTTCTTATTCTTTTATATGCCAATCTATCATCAAATACTAAGGCATTTCTTAATGGCATATCTTCTAAGGTAATAATTTCTTTAGCTATTTTCAAAACCACCTTTTGTGAGGTTTCAGGTTCTAAAAGCTCTTTAGATATATATGCACCAATTTCATATAAGTCTTTTTCAGCAGGTTCAGTAATTTGTATATTATAGGTACTCATTTTATAAATCTTTCTGTATGTCAGCTAACGCTTCTTTGAAAGGTCTTACTTTTTTCTTCTGCATCGCTTCTACACCTTCGTCAATTAATTTATACAATTCAAATTTACCTACAAGTTTTTCATAAGTTTCAATGCTCATAACTGCTAAATCACCTTTACCATTTTTAGTAATATACACTGGCTCATTATACTCATGGCAGAATTGTGATATTTCAGCATATTTATTTCTTAAATCTGAGCTTGGTATTATTGATGGCATAAAATACACCTCCCACTTTACATATCAATATTGTATCATTATTTCGATATGCAATCAAGTCTTAAAGATAGAATTTTAAATTTCAGATACTAATAAGTATATGTGAAAAAATTAGACCTACTACCGTAGCCATATTAAAAAACATGGAAACACCTTATACTAAAATGTATTAGGCGTTTCCTTTGTATAAATCCAATGTTATTTATAGTTTAAATATTAATATTTTATAACTAACCACTAAAACATTTTGGTAAAACACCTTAAGTGTTTAGATGTTAATATATACGTTATCATCTCTTTCACTTCCACAAGGTTCCATTCATAATAATATGTAATTTTTCTGGAGTGGCTTGCAAAATAAAATAAGTAACATTGAATTTTTATCTTAGTAATATTATCTTGCACTACCAGCAATATAGCTTAAATAATTGTATAAGTTTTCTCCGAAGTGACTTGCAAAAGAGACGTAGAAACTATTGAAATCCCATTTATGAATTCTTCTTTTGCACTTCCCACCATATACCTTAGATAAATATATAAGTTGTTTCCTGAGTGACTTGAAAATGAAGCGAGAGGATTATTAAATTTCAATTTAGAAATTCTTCTTTTGCAAATATAAAATTCACGTAAGCCTGACAGGATGTCAGGCTAGCGAACCCGAGACAGGACGTCGAGTGTGAGCGCTAGAGAATTTTATATTTTCAAAATATTAGGATTTCTTAATGGGATTTTCAGTTTCAAGCTCATTTGCAAGGCATTTCGGTGATTTATACTATTATCTAGGTATAAAGCCTATTTTCTTTTGCATTTTTCTTAATGTTTTATTTGCAACATAGTTAGCCTTTTCCGCACCTTTTTTATAAATTTCTTCTAAATATGCTTTTTTACCTATGTATTCCTTAATTTTAATCTGTATAGGCTCAAGCTCTGAAACTACTGCTTCTGCTACATCTTTTTTAAACTGAGCATATCCTTGACCTTCATATTTTGCTTCTATCTCCTCAACAGACATACCAGTTATAGTCATTAATATTGTCATTAAATTTCTAACACCTAGTTGCTCATCATTAAACTTAACTATTCCTAGACTATCCGTAACTGCTCTATTTATTTTTTTTCTTATAACTTCTGGTGGATCCATTATTAAAATAAATCCATTAACATTTTCTCCTGATTTAGACATCTTCTTCGTAGGTTCTTGTAAGTCCATTACCTTAGCTCCTGCTTTGCCTATATATGGTTCAGGTATTACAAATGTATCACTATATGTTTTGTTAAATCTTTCAGCTATGTCCCTAGCAATTTCAAGATGTTGAAGTTGATCTTTTCCTACAGGTACTAAATTAGTTTGATATAATAAAATATCTGCTGCCATTAGTACAGGATAAATAAGTAGCCCCGCTCCTATACTTCCTGCACTGTTTTGTGATTTAACTTTATATTGAGTCATTCTGCTTAATTCTCCCATGTAAGTAGAACAAGTTAAAAGCCAAGTTGCTTCACTATGAGCTGGAATGTGTGATTGAATAAACATAGTGTTTTTCTCAGGGTCAATACCAGCAGCTAAGTAAATAGCTAATAATTCTAAAGTTCTTCGCCTAAGATCTTTCGGTTCTTGCTTTACTGTTATTGCATGCAAATCCACCACACAAAAATAGCATTCATATTCATCTTGTAATTTAACCCAATTTTTTATTGCTCCTAAATAATTTCCTAGGGTTAAGTCACCTGAAGGTTGAATTCCACTAAATATTACTTTCTTATTTTCTTCCAATATAAACATCTCCTATAAATAAAATAAATGAAAAAAGCCCTATGGATAAATCCATAGGGCGAATATACACGGTACCACCTAATACTTAGAAACTATGTTAAGGCTTCTACTCAAACAGATACACTACGATATCCTACCTCTATAACGTAAGGTTTGCGTCAAGGACTACTGTACTTCATCCTGAGTCTTAGAGACCCATTCAATTTAAACATAATTATCGTAATCACACCATCTACGACTCTCTAAAAATTTGTTTTTAAATTTACTTGCTTCTCATCAAAGACTATAACAATATAATATATTTAAAATCTCTTTAAATAATATTATACTTATTCTATTAAATTGTCAATAGAAGTCAAATTTATGCTTTCCAAAGACCATGTAAATTACAATATTCTCTTACGAATAACACTTCTTCTTCTAATTTAAATTCAGCTTCTGGTTTTTCGCCTGCTTTTAAGAATTTTCTATATACTTTATTTTCTGTGTGTACTTCAATAAATTCAATATGATGTTCTTCAAGTGATGGATGTTGTACAGCTCCAACCTTAACTTTAATTCCACCATCTATTTTTTCTGTTACAGGAACATGTTTTTCAACTGCTGCATCTGTAGTATTTTCTACTTGAAGAGTCATATTTTGTCCACAACATACTAAAGTACCTCCAGCATTATGAACTACCTCAACTATATTACCACATATCTCACATTTATAAATTTGTCTTAATTCAGTCATTATTATTCCTCCTTTAAATTTAGAAACCAATAAATACTAATTATATTTGTCTATTCATAACAGTTATTTATTGATAGTTATTATATATATTCTACATTTTTTATAAATTTCCTCTTTTTATATAGAATTTTATTTACATTTGTATTTTATGCTAACCCAATATAATATATGCAATTATATATAACGTTCCTTATATTACCTTCATTATTTTTCTATTATGTGGAACACTATATAACATCAATATATAATATAAATATAAATTCATATTATATAAACAAAGGGAGGTATTAAAATGTCAACAGATCAAAAAAAAGCATATGCACCATATGAAAGAGATTTTTATGATCAGGAACCATCAGATATAAGGTCTTATTCCGAAACAGATTCTACTATGCTACCAGATCCAGTAACTGACCCAATAGTTGCTATGAATATATCTAATGTGGAATTTGATTATACCTACTATGGTGGAGAAGAATTTGTTGATGAAGAATACTAAATTTTTCTATAAGGAAGATTAACTTCTTCTATGAAGAAGATTAATTTCTTTTGTAAAAAAGACTATCCTCTTTATAAAACCATCTAACTTTTAAATGTATAAAATGTTAAAAACAGATGACTTCATTTTAGAAGTCATCTGTTTTTTTAAATTATAACATCAACTTTATGAACCCCATCAATAAACGGCACTAACCCGTCACTACATAAGTTACCATCAAGCCATATTCCTTTGTCTCCAATGCGTTTAACCTCGATTACATATTCATAATTATCTTTTTTATAAATAATCTCATAATTTGGCCATTCCGCTGGGACGCAAGGCTCAATAGTAAATCCTTTTCCCTCCTTTAATTTAAGACCTAAAATAGCTTCTATTCCGGTTCTATACATCCATCCTGAAGTTCCAGTATACCAACTCCAACCTCCTCTTCCTACATGAGGTTCTTTTCCGTATACATCAGCAGTCATTACATATGGCTCTGTTTTAAATCTCTCACACTCAGGCAGAGTTTTTGTATGATTTATAGGATTTATCATGTTATAAAGTTTTACTGCTGTATCACCTTTATAGAGTTTAGCAAAAGCAAGAATTACCCAAGTAGCAGCATGTGTATATTGCCCGCCATTTTCCCTAACTCCAGGAACATACCCTTTAATATAACCAGGCTCCAAAGAAGATTTGCTAAAAGGTGGAGTCAATAGTAATATCATTCCATTATCTTCTTTTATTAAATAACGCTCTAATGACTTCATCGCCTCTGTCGCTCTTTCTTTATCTGCTGCACCAGATATTACTGCCCAGGACTGAGATAGCGAATCTATCTTACATTCTTCATTTTGCGATGAACCAAGTGGCGTTCCATCATCAAAATATGCTCTTCTATACCAATTGCCATCCCATGCATTATCCTCTAGATTTATTCTTATATACTCTTGCATATCCTTATATTTTTTAAGTTTTTCATCATCATTTTTGTATGTGCATGCCTTTAAGAAATCTGCTAATATATCATATAAGAACCAACCAAGCCATACACTTTCACCTTTCCCCTTGTTACCCACAGTACTCATTCCATCGTTCCAATCTCCACTTCCCATGAGAGGGATATTGTGAGGTCCAAATTTAAGGGCTTTTTCTATAGCTTTTATACAATGTTCATATATACTACCTGTGAAATCTGCCCTTCCTGAAATGTTATATCTTTCATCTTCTCCTTCTGCAAGTGGTGTATCCATTAAATATTCTGCTTGTTCATTAAGGATATCAAAATCACCTGTATTTTTTATATAATCCATAGTGACATAAGGTAGCCATAATAAATCATCCGAAAATCTTGTTCTTATTCCACTATCTACAACTGGATGCCACCAATGTTGTACATCCCCTTCAACAAATTGCCTTGAAGCACTATACAGAATTTGTTTTCTTGTCATACTCGGCTCAATCATGCTTAGTGACATAACATCCTGCAGTTGATCCCTAAATCCATATGCTCCACCAGATTGATAAAAAGCAGTTCTTGCCCATAATCTACATACTATAGTTTGGTACATTAACCATCCATTAAGCATTAAATCCATACTCTTATCTGGTGTCTTAACCTGAATCGTATGAAGTATTCTGTTCCAATATTTTTTAACATCTTCTAGTGCAATATCAACCTTTTTATAATCTTCAAACTCCTTTACGACCTTTGAAATATTATCTAGATTTTCATTTTCACCAAGCATTGCTATTAATTCTATTTCCATGTTAGGCTCTAAATGAATTTTCGAAGTAACTGCAAGGCATGGATCTAGGCCCGCTCCCACATTGTTTGATAGTCTTATTCTCTTTAGGACTTCCGGATCTTGAGCACTTCCTCCTCTACCTAAAAACTCACTTCTATCACCAGTAAAGCTTTGCTCATGCCCTCCAAATAACTTTAAATAAGACTTTAATTTACCGAAATGCTGATTGTAACAATTTGTTGCATACATATATTTTTGTTCTTCATTAATATAAGTAACTATGTGCTGAGCAGTATGCTGAGGCACTACACCCATAACAAGTTCCGCATAATAAGTTATACTTATATCCCTAGCTATACCGCTGTTATTCTTTAGTTTTATCTTACATAACTTAACATTATGCGACATTGGAACAAACATTGTTACTTCTCCCATAATTCCAAAGACCTCGTGTTTGAAGTTTGAATACCCAAAACCATGTTCTATTAAGTATTCTCCGCCATCCCTTATAGGCTTAGGTGTAATGCTCCATATATTGCAGGCATTATCATCTCTCAAATATATAGCTTCTGAGCATTCGTCACTTACCCAATCATTGGACCAAGTAGTAATTTTATTTTCCCGACTATTACTATTCCAAGTATAAGCTGATCCACACTCTGATACATGGAATCCAAAATTACCATTTGAGATTACATTTATCCATGGTGCAGGAGTATTTTTAAAATCTTTAAGTAGAATGGTATAATTTTCATTTTGTAGATTAAAGCCTCCTAGTCCATTAAAATACTCTAATGGCTCCAGATTAAACTTGTAATCCTTACCCGTGAATTCATTTTTTAAAGGTTGAAGTAAGGGTATCTTTGCTAATCTCTTGCTATTATTTTGAATTTGAGATACTAACATTCCTTTGCCTGAGTCTATAACCAACCTAGCTATAGCTATTAATAGGTCTATATCTTCGTCCATAATAGTCGCCTTATTAAGTACAAATATTCCACCAGGTTTATTTTCCTTGTCTCTTAAGTGACTTCCGCCTACTAAATCCTTAATATCAGCTTGTAATGGTTGATCATATGAGGTCATTTGAAGGTTTATTATCACCAAATCAACTCTTAATCCTTTAAGGCTTAAGTATTCATGAGCATTTATAAGTTGGCGAACTAAATCTTTATCTTTACTCTCGCGCACTATTAGAAGAATTATAGGTAAATCTCCTGAAATACCATATCCCCAAAGAGTAAATTGTCCTTTTTTTACATTCTTTATATATTTTTCTCTTTGTCTAAATGTAGAATTTAAAAATAAAATTTTTGAAGCTATAACTTGATATAAATTTGCTTGAGTAGATTTTATACCTAAATATTTCATATCTACCTGAGTTTGACTCCAAGCAAGTTCAAAGACCCTATTTATGTTATGAAATTCACTATATTTTTTAGCTAAGGTTATTACTTCTTCTTTTGTATTAGCTATTGATGTAGTAAATGCTATAATGCATGTTTCACCAGGTTTAATTTTAACTTTTCTTCTTATACTTACTATAGGGTCAAGCACAGCTCCAACAGTATTAGATAATACTGAATCTCCCTTCATCGCTATTGGATATATTGTATTTTCACCGCGTCCTATGAAATTTGCTCTACTAGTCTCATATTGAATAGTTCCAATAGTATTTCCCTGAGTTGTTACAGTTTGCATAAGCCAAGGCTGTTTCTCTCCCTTAGATCTCGGTCTTCTCGTCGCAAGTATGCAACTAGGATTATCAACATACTCAGTTTTAACAAATAAATTTCCAAATGCCGGATGCACTATGTCTGCATCGTAATGAGCTAGAGTTACCTCAAAATAACTTGTTATCTCTAATATTTTACTTTTGATACCTTTATTTGTAATCGATAATCTTCTTACCTCTGAATCATCCTCTGTAGCCACAGTAATTTCCATACTAGTAGTAATATTTTTATCACTTCTTGAAAATTTAGCTTTGTCTAATGCGAATGTTACTTCATAACTGTCACTTGGCTTTTTACAAGGTTCATAAGCCGCACTAAAAAATTCATTTTTGTCAGTATCTTTGATATAAACAAACATACCCGTATTGTCTTTTGTAACATCTTCCTTCCATCTATAAATCATAGTTTTATCACGCAAAGCATACCCTGCTCCACTATTAGAAATCATTAGTGAATAATTTCCATTTGAAATCAAATGCGTTTCCGGAGTTTCCGTTTTTGCTGTAGTGTATTTTCTAACTATGATCTTTTGTTTTCCGAGAGTGGTAGTTAATACCTTAAATTTACGTTCCCTATCATATACTACCCTCTTAGAAATTTTCTCTTGGAGTAATAACTCTGTAGCTTTTACTTTTGGTAATGCATGAAATCTTTTTTGAAGAATGTTATTTAATAATACATTATCTAAAGCCATCAAACTCATACCTTCGTGATGAATCATAAAACACTTAATTATAGCCTTATGATCATCTTTAGACATTCTGTCTTTAGTATAATCTATAGCTTCATAAAATCCATAATTACCCTCGAGTCCTTCACGCGTAAGTCTTTTAAGATTATCATAAGCTCCTCTAAAATCAGTTTGCATTGCCATGACAGTTGAATATGGTGAAATAACCAATTCATTTTCAAGTCCTGACTTTAAACCTACTCCAGCTACTCCAAACGCTTTATATTGATAATTTAGGTTTAAATCAAATTTATAAAACGCAGATTCAGATATACCAAAAGGCACTTGTCTCTCAGCACAATATTGCTTTTGTGCACCGATTACAGCATTATAAGTTTCATCCAGCATTGTACCTGGGTAATTTTTCATTATAAGTAATGGCATCATGTACTCAAACATTGTTCCACTCCATGAAACAAGGCCTTTACTTTTCCCCATATTAGTCATAGCTCTTCCAAGTTTAAACCAATGTTTTTTAGGAACATCTCCCTTTGCAATAGCAACGAAACTAGCTTGCCTAGACTCAGAAGCCAATAGATCATAATAACTTTTACCTAGACTATCATTTTCCACATCATATCCAATTCTAAACAGTTCCCTCTCCTCATCATATAACATCTTAAAATCAGTAGCATCCGCCATAGCATTTAGTTTTTCCTTTAAGCCCTCTATTTTGCAAATAACAGATTGAGTTTTTTCTTTTGTTTGTAATAACAAATCTTTTAATTTAGATAACGATTTATCATTTTTTAGTTTGTCATCTAACATATTTAATATGTTTGTTGTTTTTTCTGGAATACTAATTATTGTTGCTCCCTCGAGCAAATCCCTCATAGAATTAGTAAGTTCTAAATCAGAGTCTTTGTCAAAGGCATAATCAAACCAAGGAAATAGTTCACTTATTTCCTCTAAATACGCACCTACATCATTTCTTAGTTTTTTATTCCAATATAAATCCATACAATCTTCATTTTTCCCCACTTCTACAAGCTTATTAGATAAATCAATAAGTATGGTTTTCCAACAATTAAAATCTATTGTCTCACTATCTATTCTATTTAATATTCCCTGATATAACGATTTAACTTCTTTTGACACTGCTGCCTCTGCTGAGGCCAGCCTCATAGTGTCCTCTAAACCCTTAATTCGAACAGGATTAAACACTATATCACCCAAATATTCATCTAAGGCCTGTGCAACTACCCACAAATATCCCACTAAATTGCCACTATCCACTGTGGACACATATCTAGGGAATAGTGGAGTCTTTGTTTTAGTATCATACCAATTATAAAAATGGCCTTTATACATATCCATATCTTCCATTGAAGTCATAATTTTATCTATTCTACTTGTTACATTTACAATTCCTATATATCCCAAATCATACGCAACTAAATTTGAGGTTAATTCCATTCCCATATTTGTCGGTGAAGTTCTATGAGCTACTCCATTAGGTGGATATTCTTGGTAATTATCTGGCCCAAGCCAATTGTTTTCATCATTTACAAAATCCTCAAAATAAGCCCAAGTTTTTCTACTAAGTTTTCTCAAGTAATTTTTTTCTTCACTAGTAATTTCAAAAACTTCAGACTCCCTATCAAGACTTATGACATATGCAATTACGGGACTTAAAAACCAAATTACACAAGATGGTATGCTAAGAAATCCAACGCTAATACTTGCATTAAATGATATTACTAAAATTAATACTGAAATAGCACTTCCAACCCACATAGCTTCAATAAAATTTTTAAGTTTTCTACCAACTTTTACTTCAACATCTGAAGCTGTCTGCCACTCTAATAAGTTTTTTTTACTTACTAGTACTCTATATAATGTTCTAACTATAGCATCTACCATCATATATGCTTGATAAGGTATAAAGCAAAAAATTAAAAATACCTGTTCAATAGCCATCTTGCTATTTTCAATTTTTCCAGATAAACTTACCCCTAAAGCGGGAGAAACAACAGCTTCACTTACATCAAAAAGTATAGGCGATAAAATAGCTACAAAAGCAGCAATAACCCATTTATCCGTGCTATCTGGCAATATTCCACCTAAAGCAAGTATAAGCAAAATCGTAACGGAAGGTGCAAGTAAACTTCTCCTTAAGTTATCGAATATTTTCCATTTAGATATTTTATTTAATGGTGAAGACTTTTTAAGCCAACGTAATAATTGCCAATCCCCTCTAGTCCACCTATGTAACCTCATAGAACTAGCGTTATAATAAGATGGATATCCATCTATAAATTCCACATCGGTAACTAGTGCGGTCCTAACATATGAACCCTCAAGCAGGTCATGACTTAATACAGTATTTTCAGGTATTTCATCCTTTAACATATAGTTAAAGACGTCTACATTATAAATACCCTTACCAGTAAAAATGCCCTCACCAAATAAATCTTGATATACATCGGACACTGCGGTAGTATAAATATCTATACCGGTTTCACCAGAAAAAATCTTTGAAAATATAGTTTTGTTTGCGCTAAGAATAGACACCCCTATTCTTGGTTGCATTAGACCATATCCTCTACTTACTCTCTTTTTATTATTGTCTATAACAGCATTATTAAGTGGATGTGCCATAGCTCCTATTAATTTTTTCGCAGAATCTCTTGGAAGTTTTGTATCTGAATCTAATGTAATAACATATTTAACCATTCTAAGATCCTCTGCTTTGCTACTTATTACATTATAACTAGTATTCTGCTTACCTCTCAAAAACTCATTAAACTCCATAAGTTTTCCACGTTTTCTCTCAAATCCTATCCACTTATTCTCTTTTTCATTATATTGTCTCCTTCTATTTAAAAAGAAAAAAATATTTTTACCTGGAGTACAATATTTTTCATTCAATTTCTCTATTTCTAAAAGACCAACATCAACTATCTCTTTATCAGATAATTCATCTTTCTTATCACTATCCTTAAAGTCACCAAGCAATGCAAAGAATATATTGCTTTGCGAATTAGCTAAATAATATATTTCTAAGTCCTTTATTAATTCAATTACCCTAGAAGTATTATTCAATAAAGTTGGGATTACTACAACTGTACTATATTTTTCTGGTATCCCCTCCTCAAAATCCATTTTGGGAATAAATGAGGTCGTACATAGAAGACTTATGCTCCAATTTAAAATTGATATTGTTATTTCACTACATGGAACTAATATAACAATTACAGCCAATATATATCTCCATAAATTTTTATCATTATCATTTAATAAACTACTTGCAATAATTAAACCCGCTATTAATAAAGTGACTATACAAATAGTGCTTATATAAACATTATCTATATTTTTCTTTTTACTATTTATCAATTTTTCCATACCAGTATTTTTATATCCTATTTTTTTCTTTAAATCATCTAGTCCATCATCTATTAAATAATAACCTACATGTTTTTTATAAATATTATTTTCTGGTATTTTACTATCATAACAACATTCAATTGTTTTTTTTGCTATATAAGATTCTGCAAGTTTTGTATGTTTAGATAATTTTTCTATTTCATGTCTATATTTATCCCTTGACTTAAAATCCATTTCTTTATAGATAAGTGCAGGGTCCTCTCTTAAAATAGCCTCTACAGGACTTAAATCTTCAAAATATTTTTTCCAATTTAAACCTTCAATAACTCTTATACTATTAATAGAGTTTGCCATAGAAATTTCAAAGTTAGCCTCTATTTGATGCTCTAATGCTATGATTTTTTCTGAACTTGTGTCCTGTGCCCCAAGTATTTCATCTATAAAATCATAAACCTCCTTAGAATCAATACCATTATCCCTTAAAAGTTTGAGTAATCTTTCTGTAAAGTGCAAAGTGAATATATTTTTTTGACTATTTAAAATCGATAATTCTACATTTATTTTACCTTCATTAAAAGCATTAATTAACCTTTCCGCAACTAATTCTGCCTCTTTTTTATCTTCTTCTGCTTTAACAATCTTCTCAGTTATCTTACTAATATTTTGGATTAAGGCTATTCGAAGCATTATAGGTATAGCCCAAAGTTCACCAGACGTAAGTATGGCATTTTTTTGATATGCCCTAATAAAGTCTTCAATTACATGTTCATCCATTCTACCATCAGTATGAGATACTATTTCAATGGCAATATGATAGACCCTTGGATATTCCTTCATAACTCCCTTATATATTACTGGTAAATCTTTATAATATGTTTGTGGCATATTATATTTTATACTTTTGTATTCTTTTTCTATTAAATAAAGATTATCTAGTAACCATTCTGCAGCAGGTAACACATCTTTTTTATTTTTACCTTCTTTGTCTATCTTCTCGTAGCCTTCTAAAATTTTTTCATAACTCCTATCTAAATTACTAATAAGCTTTTTTTTGCAATTAGTATTTTTTACATCAGAATAATGACGTGATATTTCGAAAGCATGTTTTTCTAAATCTTCTCTGTTCACATTTATGGTCGGTACATCTTTCAATAAATTTTCTTCCTCATAATGATTTGAATTTTTCATTACAACTATATAAACTAAAATACTTATTGCAACTATTGCCCCTAATATAACATATGGCATTATAAACACCCCTTTAATACTTTTTCTTAATAATCTTTGTAAAGTTTTAGAACTAGTTGAAATTATTGTCCCCAACTAATTGTTCAATTATTAGTAAAAATAACAAAAAACTCACAATTAAATATTGTGAGCTTTTTATGTGAATATTAGTTAACTATTTAGTCTTATATTTTATAAAATTCTTCAAAAGATTTTGTAACATAAAAATGATCTAATACTCCGCCTAATTCTCTTATTGAATGCATAGCCAAAG
>NZ_CALEVF010000007.1 GCF_937920395.1 uncultured Clostridium sp.
AACCCTTGTTCATTTAATATTTTAACTGTTTTTTCCATTAATATAGCCTCCTAAATTAAAATGCTTACTCATAACCTATAGTTTTCCTTAAATCTAAGACATAAGGAAGATTCTGCTTTTATAAGAATCAATTGTAAAAGTTACAGTGACTGAATCTATAATGTAAATATTGTAAATGTTTTCTATACATTATAAAATGCAGTATGTAATTAGTATAACATATTTATCTATCATTTATTATATTTTTAATTTTTTTAAATATTTTTTTATACCTTTTAAAATGTTAGATAAGGTATTCCAATGTACATTTTTAGGGGTAGGAAAGTTTATGTAAGGATTAATGAATTATTAATAGAGTAAGGTGGGATACTATCGTTGCACAGGAGTGGTTCGAGAAAATCATCCATCTATTAAATGACAATCAAAAACGGATCATGTGGACGTAATAGCCACTGGTGGAGTCTTTAATAAAGAGAAAAATGATTTTGTAGAATACGTTAGCTATAGATAGTATATTAAAGTACAAGTTAAATAGGGAGTTTATAGGTAGATATGAAGTTAATAAGATCAATAAAAGTATTACAACCTATGATACTTAACATGGAGACACTAAAAAAGCTATTATTAGTCCGGGGGAAAAAGCATATTTAGTGATAAAAAATAAGAAAATTTGCTCGGAACTTGAAAAGATGCTTATAGATTTAATATAAAATTATAGTAAATAAATATGTTTAGTGGTAATCTTTATTTAATATGAAAGCGAGGTATAAATTTATGAAAAAAATAAATTTTGCAATAATAGGATTTGGTGGAATAGCAAAAACACATTCATTAGCAGTTTATGATGCTAACTTAAGGTATTCACTTCCTTATGAGTTAAATTTAAAATACATTGTAACTAGGGAGCCTATGACTTCACCTATTAGTGGAGTTATAAATGTTACAGACATTGAGGATGTACTTAAGGATGAAGAGATTGATTTTATTGACATATGTACACCGAATAATGTTCATTTTGAAAATGTGGTAAAGGCAGTAAAATACGGTAAAGCTATTTACTGTGAAAAACCACTAGCCACAAATCTTAAAGATGCGATAGAAATGGCAAGACTTGTTAAGGAAAACAATATAAAAAATTCTGTAGCTCTAGTTTATAGATTCATGCCAGCTCTTTCATTACTAAAAGCAGAACTTGAAAAAGAGACAATAGGAAAAATTATAGATTTCAAAGTGAGAACTTATCATGATAGTTATTTAAATGAAAATAAAAAGGATACATGGAGAACTGGAAAAAATTCCGGAGGTGGGGCACTACTCGATTTAGGTGTTCATTTAATTGACATGATACAATTTACTATGGGAGATATAGAAGGTGTAGCTGCAAAATCTAGAATATTCTTTAAAGAAAGATCAGAAGTTGATGAAATTACAAATTGTGAATTTACATTAGAAAATGGCGTAATTGGAAGTCTAGAGGTTTCAAGAGTATTTACTGAAAGAGAACAAACGGATGATTACGTAGTTTATGGAAGTCACGGCAGTATAAAGATTAATTTTAACAATCCTTATGAAATTGAAATATATAGTTATGAAAGTAATTCAACACATATAAAAAATGTAGCAGCAGGGGATAAACTATTAAAATTTTATGTCGATAAAAGGAATTCTTTAGGATATTTTCAAAATTGCCATACAGCGTCTCTTATAAACTTCGCAAATAAAATTTATGATAATTCATATGAAAGCATGGCTGCTGATTTTGATGATGCATTAAAATGTCAGAGAGTAATTGATAAGGTATATGGGAGAGAGGTATAAGAGTTTTACTATATACATTTAAATAAGAGTTTAAAACTTGAAATTAAATTAATATTTATATAAATAAACTATAATTTGGTTAATATGGGAAGACTATAAATATAATTTAAAAAACTTAATATTTAATGCCATGATACGTTTAAATCCTAGGAAAAAATCTGTTTTTGTGATATATTTAGTAGATATACATAAAACTTACAAGCGACTGAACTTACATGTGATTTGGCTTACTCTAATCCAACCTTACTTGTTATTAAATTTACGAGTAAGATTGTTATGTGAAAGTCTTCTTAATGCGACAGTCCTCTTACCCGTATAACTTACGAGTAAGAGGATTATCGAGTAATCTGGATTACGGTAGGGGATATTACAAGTTTGCTAGATTAAAAGGAAGGTGCCAAACATGGAAACTAAGACCAGTTCATCAAATTTTATAAGAAACATTGTTATGGAAGATATAGAAACAGGAAAACATAAAAAAATAATCACTCGTTTTCCGCCGGAGCCAAACGGATATTTACATATTGGTCATGCAAAATCAATTATTTTAAACTTTCAATTAGCACATGAATTTAACGGTACGACTAACTTACGTTTTGATGATACTAACCCAGCTAAAGAGGATAAAGAGTATGTTAAGTCTATAGAAGAAGACGTAAAATGGCTTGGATTCCAGTGGGATAATTTATTCTTTGCATCAAATTATTTTGATGAAATGTATAAGCGTGCTGTGTTATTAATAAAAAAAGGTAAAGCATATGTTTGTGATTTAACTGCTGAGGAAATGAAAGAGTACAGAGGGACTTTAAGAGAACCTGGAAAAGAAAGCCCATATATAAATAGATCAATTGAAGAAAATCTAGACTTATTTGATCGTATGAGAAAAGGTGAATTCCCTGATGGAGCAAAGGTTTTAAGATCTAGAATTGATATGACATCTCCTAATATAAACATGAGAGATCCAGTAATTTATCG
>NZ_CALEVF010000008.1 GCF_937920395.1 uncultured Clostridium sp.
ACATGCTAATGTGGAGCTGTTTTTTAGGGGAACGGTATGTGTTCCATCGCTTACAAACTATTGGTACTATCTAAAAAAAAACGAATCTATAATAAATTACAGATTCGTTTTTATAAAATAATTTTATTTTTTTAACAAGTTTTCAATATCAGTTTTTATATTTAATGGAAGTACTGTTGGTGCATATCTTTTAATTACTTCACCATCCTTATCTATCAAAAACTTAGTAAAATTCCATTTTATTTCCTTACCTAAAAATCCTTTTTCTTCATTCTTTAAATATTTATATAATGGATGTGCATTTTGTCCATTTACATTTATTTTTTCAAACATTGTAAAACTAACTCCATAATTTAATAAACAAAACTGTTGTATCTCTTCATTACTACCAGAATCTTGTTTCGCAAATTGATTGCAAGGGAATCCTAAAATTTCAAAACCTTGCTCTTTATATTCGTTATATAATTTTTCAAGCCCTTCAAATTGAGGAGTTAATCCACACTTACTAGCAGTGTTTACAACTAAAACAACCTTACCCTTATATTCCTCCATCTTAATATCTTGTCCATCCATTTCTTTTGCTGAAAAATCATAAAATTTCATATTAATTACTTCCCTTCAAAATTAATTTATTATTTTAGTATGTTAATATATCGTTTATTGATTTTGTTCAATTTAATTTAACTCAACTTTATTATATATTTAATTGTTTTTCTTGTCAATCTATATTATATTAAATTTGCTGTTTTGTTACATAAAAATAAACGTGAGCTCTATATTTAAGTGATCTCACGTTTATTCTTACAAGTTTTATTTTTATTATGTGTTAATAGAATAGTTCCTTAACTTCTATATCTGGATTATGATAACGTCCTCTTTTTATTGTTGCTTTTTTATATTGAATGGATCTTTGTGGACACCACTGCATACATGCCATACATTGCTCACATTTATGTTGCCATTTTGGTTTGCCATCTTTCATTTCTATATTACTAGCAGGACATACCTTTGAACATATACTACAACCATTACAATTTTTATCTGTCCAAAACTCTTTATCTTTTTCATAAGGACTAAAACTACTATAAACCATTCCACCAACTGTCCTCATTAAACTTTCGCTTACTCCACTAAATTCAACTATTTCATTGTTATTTATGCTTTTAACAATCCCACTAATTTTTTCTTTTTCATTATCAAAACACTTTTTCTGTTTTTCTTCAGAATAAGGCGCGTAAATCACTTGATAATTTCCTGGCATTTTAACTTTAAATGCAGCGCTAAGTTTAATACCCTTATCCGTTAATAACTCTTCTAATTGTTTTATAGATGCACCCGCTGCTGATCCAAAGGTTACAACAGTATAAACATAAACATCCTTCATAAGTCTAATATCTTTAATAAACTCTTTAACTAAAAGTGGCATTCCAGAAGCATATACTGGAAAAATAATTCCAATTTTATTTGATGTTGTATTATTTATATTCATGTTTTTTGCGCATATTTGTATAATTTCTGTATCTTTGAGTCCTTCTGCCACATCCTTAGCTACCTTTAAAGAATTACCCGTACCACTAAAACAATAAATTGTCGATTTCATAAAAAACTCTCCTATATACAATATTATTTTCATTAAAACAATTTTATTCATAACCATTCTATTATATACAATGCTATTGTATATAATAGTTAATGTCAAGATTTTATAAAAAAATATGGAACCTTTCCTTTAAAGAAAAGTTCCATATCTGTTACATTTTAAATATTATTTAGTCATAAAGTTTTTACCACGATGCATATCAACTTCCTGGGCTTTTATTACTTTTATCAAATCATAAGCATCTTTATCTAATGCTAATTTCCCATAATTATTCACTTCATTTTTGTCTTTTGGCCCATGACGAAGAGACGCTGCTCCACCAATACATCCACCGCTGCAAGCCATTCCTTCTATAAAATTACCAACTGATCTGTTGAATTTTAATAGTTTTAATGCTTTGTCACATTCAATAAGTCCATCACAACTTATAGGTTTTAATTCCACTGGTGTATTTGCCTCTTCAACTAAATGTTTTACAGCCTCTGTAAGTCCACCCGATCTAGCAAATATTCTTCCATAAAAAGAAGCATTATTTAATGGAAGTTCTTCGCAGGTCTCAAGATTTATTTCATAAGCATCAAGCATTGCCTGAAGTTCCTCAAAAGTCATTACATAATCAGTAATCCCTTTTATATCATCTTGTTTTATTTCCATCTTTTTAGATGTACATGGTCCAATAAATACAATTTTAGCTAATGGATCTGTTTTTTTAATAAGTTTACTAATTGCTATCATCGGTGAAACTGTGCTTGAAACATGTTTAGCAAGCTCAGGGTAATTTTTTTTAATATAAGAAACAAAAGCTGGACAACAAGAACTTGTCATAGTTTTAAGTTCCTCTATAGTCTCTATAAATTCTTTTGTTTCATTTTGCACTACCATATCAGCACCTATAGCCACTTCTACCACATCATAAAATCCCATCTCTTTTATACCCGCAACAACCTGTCCAATTTTCGCATAAGTAAATTGACTAGCAATTGCAGGTGCAATAACTGCATAAACATGCAATTTTTCATTTTCTTTTGATTTTATTAATAATTTAGCAATATCTACAACTGAGGATTTATCCATAATGGCACCAAATGGACATTGATAAACACAAGCACCACATTGTATACATTTTTCATTATCAATTATCGCTTTCTTATCTTCATCGAAACTTAAGGCACCTGCATTACAGGCTCTACGACAAGGCCTCATTACATCAGATATTGCATTATATGGACAAGCATTTTTACATTTACCACATTCAATACACTTATCTGGATTAATATAAGATCTTCTATTAATAGATTGAATTGCACCCACTGGGCATGCTTGAATACATTTGTGTGTTAGGCAGCCTCTACATGCTTCAGTAACTGTAAAGCGTTGAATTGGACATTCTTCACATGCTATATTTATCACTTCTATAATGTTTTTATTTTTTTTATTTCCGCCCATTACAAGTTTTATTCGTTCGCCAACAATGGCTCTTTCCTTATGAACACAACAACGAGTTCTTGATTTAGGTCCTGGAACAAGAACTTTAAACAAATTTTTACCTTCTTTTTGCAAAGTCCCTTTAATTGTAAGTTTAACTACTTCTTTTATTACCTCATATTTTATAAGTTGTATATCATTATCAAACGATCTCAAATACATCACTTCTCCTAATTTTAGAATGTTGATCATAGATATAAAATTTAGTCGTCCTCAAATAGGAGTAAAACATATTTACCGCCTCTTATCAAAATACCATTAGTATTTCTCTCAATATTTAACTTTAACTATGTTAAAACAATAACATAGTGTTAATAAATTATCAAGTGAAATTTATAGCTACTCACAAAAAACAAAAAAGGCAACATATTCGTTACCCTTTTATAATGCTTTCATTACTATTTACCGAAAGTTTCTTTCCAATCCTTAGCAAATTTTTCTATTCCAGCATCTGTTAATGGATGTTTTATCATTTGTTTAATAATTTTAAGTGGAACGGTCGCAATATTACAGCCTGCAACTGCTGCATCTGTAACATGCATTGGATTTCTTATGCTAGCTGCTATTATTTCAGTATCTATCGCATGTACTTTAAATATTGTAACAATAGTTCTTATTAAATCCATGGCATTAGCATTTATATCATCAAGTCTTCCTATGAAAGGACTTACATAAGATGCTCCTGCTCTTGCTGCAAGTAATGCTTGTCCTGCAGAGAATATTAATGTAACATTTGTTTTTATTCCTTCTTTTGCAAGAACTTTAACAGCCTTAAGACCTTCCTGCGTCATTGGAATTTTAACAATCATATTCTTATGAATTTTAGATATTTCTCTTCCTTCTTTTATCATACCTTTTGAATCTAAAGAAATAACTTCTCCACTTATAGGTCC
>NZ_CALEVF010000009.1 GCF_937920395.1 uncultured Clostridium sp.
TTAGTGCCTATCATGATAAAAACCTTGCTTGGTTTTAGATTATATATACTATTTGTTCGATTTAACACACCACCTGTATGATCTCCACTTATACCTAAATTTTCAATATTTATATTAGAAAATAAAATATTCCAGTTGCAATAATCAGTTAAACTATCACCTACAAATAATATTTCATTAGTCTTTTTTATATTGTTAAAGCTTTTAACCTTATCAATGTAATATTTGCTATATGATTTCTTTATATTTGAGTTAAATACAGTAGCCGATTTGCTTTTATTAAAGCTAATTTCACCTTTTTTATATACTAATAATCCACCTATTGATAAACAAAGAATGTTAAGTGTTAATGACACTATAAGTATCTTTTTTATTGACTTTTCGAACATAACTAAATCCTCCTACTCATATACAATATATAGTTATATCACGCCCTTTGTATATTATAGTCAACAAATCAATTATTATACTGTAATAACTACTGTATTATCAAAATAAGTTTCATCTACACTTTTCATTATCATTAAGTTCCTTTGAACATATGTTGATTATCTTATTCATATTTATGCCTCCTTATGTTCAGTCAAATAAACAAAAGAATAAATGTACTAATGACATTTGCTAAAAAATGTGAAATAGTACACGAGTAAATATTCTTAGTGTTTTGATAAATCACGCCATAAATAATATTATCTATAAAAATAAAAAACATGATATAAATAAGACCTGATGTAGAGCCTGCCGAAAAAGTTGCTATGACAAAAAATAATGAAGTAATGATGATAGCCCAAATTGGTTTTATAATATTGCAAATCTTAGCCTGAAAAAAACCTCTAAATGTTATTTCCTCAACAAATGCTAAAATCAATAATTTAGGTATCTGTAAAAATGATTTATCAAATGATAAGATTGGTTTTATGTCTGAAAGAGACAAGTAGACTTCTGGCAAGACAAATTTAAGTAAACTAATTGATACAATACACAAAACAACAGGAAGCAAAATTAACCACCAATAGTTTTTTATATCAGGTAAAATGTTTTTGGGAATAAAACTGCTGTCTTCCATTTTTCCTTTCTTCCCTCTAGTTTCAATAAATAAATACAATATTGAAAAAAGAACAGTTAAGCGTAAGCCATTAACATTATTCAAACCTACACATAAGCATAAAAATCCAAAAATTATAATTGGAATATACGTTTTAAATAATTCATTCCTATTTATCATCAATATCTTTCTTTTTTTCTTTTTAGAACGTGAGGAACTAATATCCTTAAGGATTGAATTTTTTAGTGTTTTTTGACTTTCTTTAAAAAATATTTCAATTGTTTTTTTCAAAAGAGATTTAGTAAAAGTATCCATATTTTTATAAGTTTTAATCATAGTATGCACTGCGGCCAGCTTTTTTTTCGATAATTCATCCACCGTCTTAGCTCCTGTGGATTGTATAATATTAAATAATGCATCCACAAATTGTGATCTTTCTTTTATAGATACCTTATTTGCACATTCCCTTAATGTAGTTTTTAAGTTAGTACTTTTCTTTGTTAATTTCTTTTCATAAACAAAATTTGTACCTTTTACTTCCCATGAAAAAGGATTATGCTGCTTTTCCCCAGTTTTACAACTACTCACTACCTTGTATTTCTCTCCACGTTCCAATATCATGCCTACAACTGAGGATTTTGGCATCAATGTCCTGATCTTGCACAGAATGTTTTGATAGCCTTCACTTTGTATAATATTTTTTTGAAAACCAGGTCCATCATTGTTATAAATTCCGATTATTCTATCTCGAACATTTTCAGTTGCATTAATTATTGCATAGATAGCAAGATTTCCTCCCTTTGAATGACCACCAAGATAGAACTTTCCTGAAAGGTTAGGAAAAATTCTATTCATATAAATTACAGCCTGCTTCTGCGCTTGTACTTCATCCATAAAACTCATTTGGAGATCTTCTTGCCAACCATTGATAGTATCATCAGTACCACGAAATGCAATAAAATGCTGTTCACTGTTAATTGAAAATACCAAAGCAGAAAATTGTTTATACTTCTCATAGTCAACTTGATTTTCATAACCAGATAATTGGATATCACCATAACGTGTTGTGTTTGCAGCTTTTGATAATAATTTAGGAATTTGATTAAAGAAGGGATTGTAATGGTTAGTAGAAGATTCATCTATATTTTTTTCAAATTCTTGCGCCGCTTTCAATAATGAAATTGATGCTACACCAGCCTCGCGAGGAACAATTTCATCAAATTCTAAATAAGCAAGTACAGAAAACACCAAATTATCCACTTCATTGAAACTATCACAATCAAAACTTAAATCTCCACGCCACTCTAGATAATCAAATATATTTTGCATATAAGCTCCTTTTACATATAAACTCTTTAATATTTAATTCAATATATGATTAAGCATACATCCCTAAACTAATCAGTTTATTTTTCTACATCAGTTCTATCTTTTTCGCTGCTTATTTCTGTTTTCTTTGGAGCACTCAATCCATTTAAAATTGAATTTCTTAATTTTTCAAGAGCATCTTTATGCTCTATGGATTTTAATCCAGAAAATGCTTTCAGCAACCTTTTTTCACCAAAATGAGTGGCTTCTAAAATCTCTCTATTTGCATTATGAAGGTCATTAAGCGCTTGTTTTCGATGAACCAATGCCTTTTTATGTTCACCTTTCTTTTCAGTTAGATCTGCTTTTAAAATTTCTTTTTTTATATCGAAACTTTCTTCCAAATTATCCTTCTTCTTGACTATATCAATAGCTCCCATAGCAATATTTTCTCCTATATTATTTGATGTTTCTCTAATTTTCAACGTTATCCCATCAATTATTTCAAGTCTTTTATTCAATTTCAAAATAGATTTTACTGTTGCAATGAGATCTATAATGAAAAGGAAGGCAAAAATTATAAGTAAAACCTTACTCACCATCTGTGGAATCCAATTAACAAGAGAAAAAATAACCGGGTGAATTCTGTCTACCACAATAAGGCAAGCTAATCCCCACACCAGTGAAAACATAGGGCAAATGTATCCACAAATATTAAATGGCATGTCATCGTAATTCCACCATTTCTGATGAAAAATTTTCTCAAGTGCAAATCCACCTATAAGCTCTATGGTGCTAGCAATAAAGATTGAACCTAAAAACATATAAAATACATTATTTTTTACAGGATCTAATAAATAAATTACTATTATGACTCCAACTCCATAAATCGGACAGTATGGGCCATTTAGGAATCCTCGGTTTACAAATTTTCCTGTCTTTACAGCTGCATATATAACCTCAATACACCATCCTATAAATGCATAAATTAAAAAGTACCACAATATATTAAGCATCAAAGTATTTCGCCTCCAAATCATAAAAACCCCCAGGGGGAGATTAACAAATTTTAACTACAATTTTTTTAAATTTTTCATGTACCATATACTATAATTCTACATTAATTTCCAAATACCTTTATATAAGGTAATGATTATGCTAATAACTACTTATTTGTTGTTAAAATAATTGAAAAAGCCTATACCATAGATTTATCTATGAGATAAACTTTTGTATATACAAAAGAAGCACTATAACAATTAAGTCATAGCACTTTCTTTTATTTAATTTAGCCCGAATTGAATACCATTGCTTAATAGACTACCCCTGTATTTTAAAACTAAAGCAGTATCATTTATTGGTTGCTCAAAAACTAGTGTTCCAACAATTTGTTCATTAGGAGTCAAACTAGCACTTGATAATTGAGTTTCACTGTCTATAGATGTATTTGCTGCATCTGTAATTTGTCCTTTACTATTCTGCATTTTAAAATTAAAAGGACTGTAAATTATTTCACCAGTTCCAGTATTTTTAATTAATACCGTTACCACAACAAACTCCATCCCTAATTTTGCCTTATCGTAATCTCCACCATTTAATTTCTTAACTTTAGTAACTGTTACTGATGCATGGTTTGATTTAACTGTTTCATTAATTCCATAAATGGTCTTATCTACTCCTATTTTTACCACTTTTGCGGATGTTGCAACACTACTATTCTTATCTGATACTGTTGTTATTGTTGTACTGTTCCCGTTGTTACCAATAATTGCTATTATTGTGAATACTATTGTTAGAATTTTATGCCTCATAAACCAATTTCTTTGGTCATGGCCACAACTAGGGCATTTCTTTACACTCCTTGCTATTTCCTTGTGACACGCTTTGCAATTCGTAAGTTTACTAGTTTTCTTCTTCATTTCTAAATTTCTCCCTTATAATTCCACTTATTAGAATTATAACCTTATTGAAATATTATTAATCAAGAGAATCTTAGTCTTCTAGCTTTAATGCACCTTTAGCTGGAGTTTTAAATTTAGGTACACCAAGTATTATAGCAAAAACTGATGAGATACCTAAAAGGTATGGATAACAAAGGTATTTCATTATTAGAAATGGTGAAATTGCTGCAAGACTAGAAGCAACCAAAAGTTGGGCACCATAAGGT
>NZ_CALEVF010000010.1 GCF_937920395.1 uncultured Clostridium sp.
CCTGGGAAATTTGAGCTTGCAGATGGAGGAACTATTTTTTTAGATGAATTAGGAGAACTTCCTTTAGATATTCAATCTAAACTATTAAGGGTACTCGATAACAATAAAATTGTTAGAGTTGGTGGAACTTATGAGAAGGAGCTAAATGTTAGAATTATATGTGCAACCAATAAGAGGCTAAAGGAAGAAGTAAAAAAGAAAACTTTTAGAGAAGATCTTTATTATAGGTTAAATGTAATGAACATAAAAACCATTCCATTGGTAGAAAGAAAAGAGGACATCGGAATACTTGCAAAATATTTCATAGACATGCTAAATATGAAAAATAATGATAAAATCAAAGTCATGAGTAAAAATTATATCACAAATCTTATGGAATATGAATGGCCGGGAAATGTAAGAGAACTAAGGAATGTTATAGAAAGAGATTATTATTCAAGCGAAGATGATATAATTGGAATAGTGTATTCAGATATAGGAGAAATAAGTAGAGGTATGGAAGAAATTAAAGATAAAGAAATTATACCTATAGATGATTTAGAGAAAGAGAGTATAATTAAGGCTCTTAAATTCTATCATGGAAACCTAGTAAAAGCGGCTAAAATGTTGAAAATAAGTAGATCTACCATATATAGAAAAATTAAAAAATATAATATTAACAATGTTTAAATAAATATTATATATTTAGCTTAAAATTTCAAAATAAATAGATATAAAGTGTATCAAAATGAGAGCCAAAATATGTAAGATGTCAAAAAGACACACTAATTAGTGTGCCTTTTTGACATTACAACTATTTTTAATGATTTATATAAGATTTTTTATTTTGTAAAATGAAACAAAGTAAACGATTAGCTTAAGTGGTAGCTACTTTACAGCGGTGAGATAAATGTTATTTTAATAATATTATCTTGAAATTACTATTTTGGAATGATAATTGCTATATAAGTATGTGAGAAAATTAACAATAAAACATATAATTATATCTTTTAGGAGGGATTTTTATTATGAAGGCAGCATTATGGTATGGAGTAAAAGATGTTAGAGTTGAAGAAATAGAAGAACCAAAGGTTACTAAAGGAAATATTAAAATTAAAGTAAAATGGTGTGGAATATGTGGATCAGATTTACATGAATATTTAGGAGGACCAATTTTTATTCCAGTTGGACAACCTCATCCTTTGAGTGGTAATGTTGCACCAGTTGTTTTAGGTCATGAATTTTCAGGTGACGTTGTAGAAATTGGAGAAAACGTAATTAATATTAAGGTTGGAGATAGAGTTACAGTGGAACCTATTGTAGCTTGTGGTAAATGCCCAGCATGCAAAGAAGGAAAATATAATCTATGCTCATCATTAGGATTCCATGGACTTTGTGGAAGTGGCGGTGGACTTGCTGAATATACTGTATTCCCAGAAGAATATGTACATAAAATACCAGACAGTATGTCCTATGAACAAGCAGCGTTGATAGAACCAATGGCAGTTGCGCTTCACTCTATTAGAATGGCTAATTTTAATACAGGAGATACTGCAATTGTACTTGGTTCAGGTCCAATAGGTCTTGCAACAATTGAATGCCTAAAAGCTGCAGGAGCTAGACTTATAGTAGTATTACAAAGAAAATCAATAAGACAAGAATATGCAAAAAGAGCAGGCGCAAATGTTGTTCTTGATCCAAATGAAGTTGATATAGCTAAGGAAGTTAAAAAACTTACAGGTGGAGTAGGTGTAGATGTAGCTTTTGAAACTACTGGAGCAAAAGTAGGTTTCGACATAGGTATTGATAGTTTAAAATACGAAGGAACTATGGTTATAACAAGTATTTGGGAAGGTGATGTAAGTTTTAATCCTAATGTTTTAGTATTCACTGAAAAGAAAATAGTCGGGACATTAGCATATAGGCATGAATTCCCATCGACAATTGCATTAATGAATGATGGTAGAATTAAGGCTGAAGGATATATAACTAAAAAAATAGCTCTTGATGATATAGTAGAAGAAGGCTTTAAAACTTTAACTGGACCAGAAAAGAAGAAACAGGTAAAAATACTTGTAACGCCAGATAAGTCACTTTTATCTGACTGTTAACTCTAAATAAAACATAGTATTAACGTCAATATCGTTAATACTGTGTTTTGTTTTTTTAGTAAAGCCAAATTTATTAGTCAAAATAATGCAGAAGGTAATAAAAAAAGATATAATAATTTAATATAGAGATAATAAATAGTGATATAGATATAAGATTTGAAATAATATTAAGTGTAAATTAGGGGGGAACAGAACATGACATTATATAATTATAAAAAAGGTAGAGATGAAGAGGAGTACAAGGATCTTTATACAAATTCAATAGCACTTGATCAGCTTCCAAAAAATGAGTTGCCTGAAACAACTTCAGATCCTAAAGTAATTAGGCAATTAGTTCTCGACGAGCTTTTTATGGATGGAAATGCACGTCAAAATCTAGCGACATTTTGTACAACATATATAGAAGACGAGGTTCATGAGCTCATGGATTTGTCAATTGATAAAAATATGATAGATAAAGATGATTTCAAGACCAGCTGGTCAAATTATCTCTCAGTATTATAATTTTTTAAGATTGGGCCGTGATGGCTACACTACAATCCAAAATGAATGTGCTATCACTGCTCAGTATTTAGGTGAGCAACTAGGTAAAATAGATGTTTTGGATATATTATATGATGGGCATGGAGGCATACCCGCAGTTTGCTACTCACTTAAAGATGAGGCTAAAGCAAAATTTTCACTTTATGATCTTTCTGATCGTTTAAGAATGCACGGTTGGCAAATCGCATCATATCCACTCCCAAGTGATCGCGAAAACATGACTGTACAACGTGTATTAATTCGTCATGGAGTTAGTAGGGACATGATATTTTTACTACTTCGCGATTTTCGTAAAGAACTGGAGTATTTAAAGAAAAACCCAGTATTAAATAATCACGAAAAAATTAGTTTCCATCATTAATTAGATGTAAAATAGCCCATATCATAAGAATTATTTAGAAAATTATACCATTCTATATTGCTTTTATAAACACATAAATGATGTACCTAATATATATATATGGAAAAGCATTATTCAGGTGATAAACAAGAAAACATTGTCTGTTTAGGCAATTATTTTAATAAAATGTTATAATAATATAATTAGTGGTGATAAAAATAAGATGTAATCAATTAAATAATTTAATAGATAATTTTAAAAATAAATATGAGAGGATTCAAAATGTCATGGTTAAGGAGGGATATAATGCAAATATGCTGTACAAAAAAATTACAGGATGAGATGGGATTAGTGCTTAAAAATGAAACTGAAGAGGAAGATTTCTTTTGCTGGAGTGCACATTTTATTATTGTAAATCGAAGAAAGACAATTGTTATGGTAAATGATAGCAATAGATTTGGATTTGTCCTTTATGGGTTAAAAGCAAAACAATTTAAAAATTTAAATAAATTACTAATCATAGGAATTAAAAATTGCTTAAGAGATGAGAAAATTAAGGAAGAAATTGTAGATAAATATCTGGAAAGTGGTGGAGATTTAATTTTGTCTAAGACAAGAGGCTCAAAGTATGTGGGACGGCTGAATAAAGCTTGCGAGTTAACCAAAAGTCTCCAACATAAATTGGAACTAAGTGAAATTTTTCAAACTTCGGTAACTAGAAGAATAAATAAGGACCTCATAAAAATGAGCAAGGAATCTGATTATTACTATCCATATGAATTGTTAAGCAAGGATCTTAAAATGTTCGCTGGTGAAGCAATTATTAGATGCGAGGCAGTAGATTTGATAATTAAGCTTAAGTTATATCCCCAAATAGCATGGAGAAGGATTATCACTCCGATAAATACTACATTTGAAGAACTTCATGAAATACTCCAAGTTGCTTTTGATTGGAAGGACTGTCATTTGTATGAATTCAATATTATTGATGAGTCAGGACAATGTGTCTTAAATGTTATTAGTGAATTTGAAGAAGTTTATGAAGACTCGCAGGAATGTAAAATACTTTTAGATTCACAAGTTGATATTTCAGAATACATTAATCAAAAATATCGAATAGTTTATTGTTATGACTACGGTGACAACTGGGAACATGAAATTACTATACAAGGTGTTAATGTTAATTATGATAAAAACTATCCAACCTGCATAATGGGCGATGGGAATACACCACCAGAAGATGTGGGTGGTATTATTGGATACAAGGAATTTTTGAAAACAATGTCAAACCCCAATCATATTGAATATGAAAATACGAAAAGGTGGGCGCAGGGTCAGAGGTATAAAGACTTTGATGCAGCATCTGTAAATAGACGTTTGAAAAATGTTTTGAGAAGATAAACAATTTACTTTTCTGATAATCTATCAAAGCCTACTCCTTTGCCCCAAACTGAAATTACAGGTAAAACATCTACAAAGGCATCTGGATCAGTTTCTGCAATATATCTTTTAATTAACATAGATTCTCTTGGAGAACAGAGCGTTAGAAGTTTTAATCGTGGCAAATTTTTATAACCACCTTTTACCTCATAACTGGTAACTCCTCTTTTAATGGTATGGATTATATATTGAGTTATAGCTTGATGATGATCACTTATTATCTCAAGTTTAACCTTTTTTGAGCCAAATCCAAACATTATTGCGTCAATCATATTTACCATTATGATTTGTGAAATAATAGCATAAAGTGCGATATTTGAACTATATACTATAACTGATGATGCAATTAGTGTGCCATCAATACAAAGTAGAATTTCACTTATGCTTATAAAGGTAAAAAATTTATGATGAAGAATTTTTGCAATAGTATCAGTTCCTCCCATTGAAAATCCTCTTTTTAGCAAAAGACCAGTTCCGATTCCACAAATAAGCCCAAAATAAACTGAAGCCAGCATCATATCATTTTTTATAAAACTATAATTAAATCTCTCAAAAACTATTAATATAAAAGGGAATACTACTGATAGGGTAATTATTTTTATACCTTCTCTTTTTCCCATAGAAATCCAAGCTATAACTAATACTAAAATAGATAGAACATAATAGATATAAGTATATTTAATACGAATTAATTTTTCTAGTATAATTGATATCCCAGTTATCCCGCCAGTTATTAATCCATTTGGTCTTAGAATAGAAGTAATTGAAAATGCAATCAATAAACATCCAATTGTTACAAATAAGAAATCCACTACATTTTTATTAAAATCAATTTTCTTCAAAATATCACGTCCTTGCGATTTATTACATACATATATAATTATTGTAACAGATATTCTTTCGCACTTATAGGGAGTTTGATTAATTTTATTTTATGTTAATTGTAGTTATGTTTGGTTTGTATATTAAATCAATATTACTATAATATACATAACATAAATGTATTGATAATGTTGTAATAATATGGTAAAATAGTGAAATGCGTTAAAAGAAAAGTTAAAAAGGTGGGCGATAATAAAATGGTAACAAGAGAAGAGGGTGGATATATAAGGGATGAAGAAATGAAAAAAGAGTGGATTAGAGAAAAACTTGAAAATGAAGAAAATATCGAAACAAAAGATGTAGAAGAAAGAATTTGGGGAGAATAGGAATGGGAAAATATAAAGCATAAAAATTATTTTTTATACGAGGGGGATATTTAATGATTACATTTAAGAAAATGTGGGATGACGTATTGTTGTTGTTATCAAATGATGAGTACATAGATATGGATATTTCTGAAAAATTTAATTCAGGATTTGTGGTTAAAGATAGCGAGAATACAATTTTTATTACAAAAGAGGACTTTTCAAGTTTTTGGTGTAAATTAATGTATTATGGTAAATTATCTTTAAAGCAAGTCTTAGGTGATGATAAATTGGAACCAAAATATATTTACACTATTATGAAACAATTGCCTTACATAGCAGAAAGTTCTTCGGTAATTAAGTTAATAAAGTAAATTTATTTGAGATAAATTAAGTCATAAATATTGTAATAAAAGAATAAAAATACTGCACTTAGGGGGAACCCAGTGCAGTATTACATTTATAAGCTTATTTGCCAATTTAATAATAGGTTGGTGTATTTAAATTATAGACAATTTCTCGGATTTTATACACTTTAATTAATATATGAAAAATATACGTTATAAAGTGCAAATATAGTTACAGTTTTAATCAATAACAAAAAGAGCAGTTCCTCTGAAGGGAGGAGCGGCTCCCAATATTTTAGTCAACTGAAGTAATCTTAGTGTTAATTGCTAGCTATGTTGTTTAAGTTTTCATCAAAGTCACTAGTGTACTCATCAATATAATCACCTAATATATCAATCATATGAATTGGTGACACTGTGTTATCATATACCATTTTTAATAAATTTTTAACTTTATATCTCTGTGGACTTATATTTTCTACACAATCTTTTTGTATATGTACAGTTGTTCCATCAACAATATATTGTGATTCTATTTCAATGCCAAAAGCGTTTACATTAGTAAGCTCACCATACAATAAAACAGAAACCTGACTTTTAACTAGTCTATAAATATAATTGTGATTTACACCGCCATCTGTTATGCTCTTAACTAAATTCTCTAAAATTATCATAATGTTTTCCCCCTAAATTGTGTTTATGAGAATACTGTAACATTATTAATAAAAAAAATCTGTCATTTTGTGATGCTAAGCTTAAAAGTATTATCTGTTTTAAATGACAACAACAACCATATATGCCTATAATGCTGCCATTAACTAAACATAGTGAGTTATTTTAATATCAAAGTGTTAAATAATTTTGTCGAATCTATAACAATTATGTATAAAAGTTTTTGTGAAAATTCAATGTTTTTTTATTAAATTTCAATAATAATCATTAAAATGTAAAAAAATGGTATTAATATAACTTTATAAGTGAGTTTTTAATTATAGTATCACTTAAAATAATCAAATTTCTCTTTTAGTATAAGTATATTAAGTTAATGGCATTATAATATAGAATAATTATTAAAGGAGATGTTTTTT
>NZ_CALEVF010000011.1 GCF_937920395.1 uncultured Clostridium sp.
AGAGGCGGTGACTGGAGTTCAGACGTGTGCTCTTCCGATCTCAGGAGTTGCAGTATGTGCTGGAGATCCAGTATGTTCTGATAAAGATATGCCTTTATTTATAGCTGAATTTATAATCCATTGTAAAGAAAATAATCTTAATATATGTTTTTGTCATACACTTGAAAAACATATTCCATTATACTCTTTACTTGGGTTTGGCAAAACAAAATGCGGAGAAGAGGCTATGTTTGACCTTGAGACATATAACTTATCAGGTGGGAAGGTAGCTAAAATAAGAAATGCAATAAATCATGCCTCTGCTTTAAAAATTACAATATCAGAGTATAAACCCTTGGAGAAAAGAGATAAATTTATTGAACAGCAGATTAATGATGTTTCAGATGAATGGCTTAAAGATAAAAATAGTAGTGAATTATCTTTTATGTTAGGAACAATATCATTGGATAATCCTATGGACAAAAGGTATTTTGCAGCCTACAACAATGAAAAAGAGATGCTTGGTTTTATTGTATTTTCACCTTTTGCTGGTGGACAAGGTTATCTAGCAGATATTACAAGGAGAAGGAACAATGCACCTATTGGAGTTATGGAAAAAATCACAATTGAGGCCTTTAATAAGATGAAATTAGAGGGAGTAAAGTGGGGCACATTAGGTCTAGCACCACTTGTAAATACTACGGATGAGGGTGGGGCAACTGGAAAATTATTTAAATTTGTATATGAAGAGCTTAATAGTTTTTATGGATTTAAGGGTTTATACCATTATAAGAAAAAATACAGTCCTACAGCCTGGGAAAACAGGTATATAGTATATTATCCTAAATTATTCACACCGAAAATTGCATATTCAATAATAAAGGCTCAAAATCCGAAAGGAGTAAGTGATTTTCTTCTTGTACAACTTAAATCTATTCTAATGGATAGTGATCATATAGTTTGGAAAGGTTGGGCGTATGTTAATGCGGCTATTGATAAACAGTACAATAAGAATAAAAAATAGTGCTTATTGAAACATATAACTCCTATATATCGTTTACGGCTTCTTGTGTGCGTTGAATGGTTTTCTTAAATTAAGAAATAATAATAAATGGTATGAATTTAATAATTTAATTCAAATTTAATCTTCAGTTATTTTTAATTTATGTTATCTACTATTATCTAATGAAGATAAGGAATGTAGGTACAGAATTTTAATTAAGCCCTGAAATAATATGGTGGGGATTAGTTTGCTATTCTACTATAAAAGGGAGTTGATATTTTGAAAGATTTTAGAATTCTGTTAGTAGAAGATGAAAAGTTAATGTCAATGTTTATTAAAATGGAATTAAATCATGAAGGGTATAAAGTTGATGTAACTTACAATGGACGGGACGGTTTAACTATAGCTGAGAAAAACGAATATAATTTAATACTTCTTGATATTATGATACCAGAACTTAATGGAATTGAGGTTTGTAGAAGAATAAGGCAGTCATCGCAAGTACCTATCATTATGCTTACGGCAAAAAGTGAAATATCGGACAGAGTGTTAGGTTTGGATGTAGGCGCAAATGATTATCTAACTAAACCATTTGCAATAGAAGAACTATTGGCAAGAATTAGAGTATATCAAAGAAATTTATTTATAAACAATAATACTTATGATGTCAAAGTGAAAGATATTGTTATGGATAATAAAGCTCATAATGTTAAAAAAAATGGTGTGGAAATTGAACTCACAAAAAAAGAGTATGACCTTTTAGAGGCACTGATGATAAACAAAAACATTGTGTTAACAAGAGAACAGTTAATTGAGAAAGTATGGGGTTATGACTATAAAGGTGATACCAACGTAGTAGATGTATTTATAAGACATTTACGCAGTAAAATGGATGATGAATTAGAAGACAAATTTATAACTACTATAAGAGGTGTAGGATATGTTGTTAGAGGTAATTAATTATGAATTTTAAAATTATTAAGAGCGCAAAAATTTCTGTAAAATTAACTCTAGTTTATGCTGTAATGTTCTCGTTAGTATTGCTCATTTTAAATGCTTCAATTCTATACGGAATAAAGTATTACTTGCATACTCAAGCGAACAAAGAAATAGAAGATGTTAAAACTATAGTGTTAAATAGGGTTCTGTCTGAAAGTGAACATGTAGATTTATCTGATAAAGAATTGATTTCAGAGGTTCCGTCCAAACAAAATGTATCAATAAGAATATTACAAGTAGATGGAAAGGTACTAAACATATCAAAATATTTTTATCGGGATCTTAAAATTAATGGTCCTTTTGATGAAATAAGAGCTTATGAAGAACACAATAAACAGTTGGTATATAAAAATTTAAAGATTGATACTAAAGAATATGGCATGGTCTATATTCAGATTGTGAAGGATATGGATAATGAATATGACTTCCTAAGAATTTTACTCGTTTTTATGATAATAGCTGATTTTTTAGGCATGATTTCTTCTATTATATTTGGATATAGTATAATAAAAAAAATGTTAAAGCCAATTGATCGAATAACTATAGCTGCTGATAATATTAGCATTAATAATTTAAAGGAACGAATCGATGTTACTGGTCCTAATGATGAGCTTAAAAGACTAGGTAATACTTTTAATAAGATGATAGATAGACTCCAAGGAGCTTTTGACAGTCAAATTCAGTTTGTATCCGATGCGTCACATGAACTTAGAACTCCTATTGCAGTTATACAAGGGTATGCAAACCTGATTGATAGATGGGGGAAAGATGATAGAGAAGCCTTAGAAAAATCTATTGACGCTATTAAGGTAGAAACCAGTAATATGGCAAATTTAGTTGAGAAACTCTTATTTATAGCCAAGGGTGGTAGCGAGAATCAAAAAATAGAAAAAAAAGAATTTTGTCTTAATGAGCTTATTTGCGAAGTTTTAAAAGAGAGTAAGCTTATAGATCATGGTCATATAATAACAAGTTCCAGAAATGACATTTTAAGTATATTTGCGGATTATAAAATGCTGAAGCAGATGATTAGGATATTTGTTGAGAATAGTATTAAATTTACACCAGAGGGAGGAACAATTGATATAAGTTCAGAGATTAACAATAAAACAGTAAGAATTACTGTCAGTGATAGTGGAATTGGAATACCAAAAAATGAAATCCAAAGTATATTTGAAAGGTTTTATACTGTAGATAAATCTAGGTCTAAAGAAAAAGGTGGCACTGGCCTTGGATTATCCATTGCTAAATTGATTGTGGAAATACATAAGGGAACTATAAATGTAGAAAGTGAAGAAGGAATTGGAACAAAGATAACTGTTATATTAAACATCTAGACTTTAAATTTATTGTTATATATGGGTATTACTTATTAAAAGATTTTATAATGTATAATCTAAATTTAAAATATGAAATATAATTATCGTATAACGAAAGGGGAACAAATGAACATTTTAATCAACTGTATAAATGTAGTGATGCATATCGATAAATACTTAACTTTATTAATACAACAGTATGGAGTATTAACCTATGTTATTATTTTTTTAATTATATTCATTGAAACAGGCATTGTCTTTATGCCATTTTTGCCAGGTGACTCAATACTATTTGCGGCAGGAGCACTAGCAGGAATTGGATCAATGAATATATTTACTCTTCTAATAGTAATATATCTTGCAGCTGTGCTTGGAGACACTGCTAATTATTATATTGGTAAAAAAATTGGAAAGACAATATTAGCAAACAAAGAGGGAAGGTTTATTAACAAAAAGTATTTAATTAAAGCTCAAAAGTTTTATGAAAAACATGGCTCAATGACAATAGTTATAGGTCGGTTTATTCCTATAATTAGAACCTTCGTACCTTTTGTAGCTGGTATCGGTAAAATGAATTACTCAAAATTTTTACCTTATAATATGATTGGTGGGGGTCTATGGGTAAGTCTATTTTTAGGTGGTGGTTACTTCTTTGGTAATCTATCTTTTATAAAAAATCATTTTTCTTATATGCTAATAGCTATAATAATAATTTCTTTACTGCCAGGAGCTATAATATTTATAAAAGAAAAGAGAAAAAAAGGTGAAGATGATGAAAATGATGTATCTAATACAGAAATTTGATAGTTCCATATTATTGTATATAAAAGATAACATGCATGGAATCATTATGGATAAAGTCATGATTATATCAACATGTTTAGGCAATGGAGGATTTATATGGATTACAATATCATTGATTTTGATAATTACAAAAAAATATAGAAAAATAGGTTTTATGGTCTTAGGAGCTTTAGTACTAAGCGGGATTTTAGGAGAAGAAATATTGAAACATATATTTAAGCGTATAAGGCCATCAGCAGTTAATCTTTTAATTGCAAAGCCAGTATCATATTCATTCCCATCAGGGCATGCTACATCTTCGTTTGCAGCTGCAGGAGTATTGGCAAAATATTTCAAAAAATATGCACTTGTATTTTTAAGCTTAGCGTCTTTGATAGCTTTTTCAAGATTATATTTATATGTACATTATCCTACAGACGTTTTAGCAGGTATAGTTTTAGGGCTTATATGCAGTGTAATAACAATATACTTGTTTAATAAAGTAAGTTATAGAAATATAATAACAAGCTTGATATATAAGAGAAAGAGGAGGTAAGGTGTAATAGCATGATTTATGCAGAAACTGGGGCAAAGAATATGATGAAAAATATAAACAGGGAATGATGTTATTCAGTAAAGGTTGGATGCTTTTAGTTATGTAATTAAAAAACATTTGCATAGAAATAATATTGTGGAGGTGTGCTGAAAAGATAATTGATAATGAAAGAGGATTTGATACTGATAAAGACATATTAATTTGAAATAAAATTATTAGTATTTTCACGTTAGCTACAAATAACATTAAAGGTATACATTTAGTAAAATATTACAAAAGAGAATAGGGTGAAGATTATTATATTTTTGAGTATATTAGGGCTAAAAATAATGGTTGTATTGTAAATAATTTTGATGGGTATCAATGGATTGAAATCAAGAAGTCGATAGATTGATATGTTTTATGATACACATTACAATAAATTCATTCATTGTAATGCCGATTATTGTTACAGCAATCGTAATCGTCAAATAGTAAATAATAACAGCATTTTTGTTTTGGCATAGGGGTTCTTGGTGTCAACTACTTATTTTATAAATAATCAAAAATGATTGAAGGTATTAAAGTCTAACTGTAGAGGTAAGAGAGTATAGTCCAGACTATAGACATTAGCCTCATGAGAATATTTTTAAACTTAATTGGTATATAATATTTTAAGCAGTGGTTATTATTTGGTGATGGTGGATTTAGAAATTAAAGTTTAAGGTTAAAAAAAACCCATGAGGAATTCGAGTAAGTACCTCATGGGTTACACTAAGGGTATATTTAATTCTATTTCATAGAGGATTAAAAGTAAATGAGTGAATTATGGAAAAAAAAGAAGCAAAATTATAACAAATGAAAACATTGGCAACATAAAATTAGACATAATTTAAGTTAAAAACAACGCTAAAGAAATATGACTTATTTCAAATTAAAAGCTATAACTACTAGTAGGTGGCATCGAGGCCAAAAATTATTATTACAAACTCAACTTTCGCATAACAAAAATACTATCCTCTCATTTATAGATGCAGGTAATGTTTATAAATTTACAAAAGAATATACACAATTGGTAAAGATATTGCCATATTTTTTAATTGTGTCAAGTAATTTTAATTTAACAGGTAGATAATATAAATTATATGCTAAACGGAAAGTAGAAAAAATGAACACGTGATTAAATATAATTAACTTTATATTACTTCTAGATAAGTTTTTAAATGGAGTAAAACTATGGAATATGGACATAGCTATTTTTATTTTTTTGTGAAATAGGATTGTTGGTTACACCATTTTTATCAGGAGCTTTATTCGCTATGAGTTCAGTTGATGTTTTTACCTTTTTTTTACATTATTTCCAGCAGCTGTTACAGGTTAGCTGTAAAATATTGTATTAAAAATGGGGGCAAAATTTTAATTTCTATGGGTAATTTTATTTTATACGAGGGGGTGAGCTTTTATTTGAAAATTTGCGCTCGCTCTGGCATTACAATGACTACGGGTTTATTTGCAGGTTTGTCTAAAGAGGCTGCTGCAAGATTTTCATTTCTTTTGTCTACACCAATTATTTTTGGTGCTGGTATGCTTGAATTAAAGAATATTATACATACGTCTATTAGCATTGCAGGAAATTTCATTGTAGGTATGATTGTAGCCGCTATAGTAGGATTTTTATGTATAAAATACTTATTAAATTACTTAAGAAATCATGGCTTTGGAGTATTTGTTGTATATAGATTTATAGTAGGCATTATATTCATCACTGTCTATATTTTAAAATAGAAAATTAACACCAAATAGGGTGATTTTACATTACCTTCCAAAAGGTATATTAGCACATTGGAGGTTATGAGTTAAGAGCAAAGTAGAAATTATGTTATATAACAATATCAAATATTAGTATTAAGTAACATTTGATTTATGTTTCCTATGAAAAACATCAAAAATCATTGCTAAACAAGGAAAGTTAATTTACAAAATGGTATATCTATAATAGCATAAATGGTTGAGACTTACCAAAAGAATTTACAATAAAAAATAAGAAAGCCTAGCATACACCAATTGGTTCTCACTTTAGAGGTGCAAAACATTAAATAACAACGAAAATCACTTGCAAATTAACTATGTTAATCGCAAGTGATTTTTTATTGAAATGTTTTAAAATATGCACAATATTTAGCTAGTATAATATTTATATTTGCTGGTCAAACTATAATTGTAAGTTGTAACCTTTCCATAATTATTAAAAGTAGTGGTTCCCCCACCACTTTTTTTTATTTTCTTAATATTTTATAGGACAAAGGGAATTAGATATAAGTTTAGTTATCTTTAATGCTTAGGGGAATATCGGAATTTGTCAACATAGTTGTCGCATTTTTTAATTTCAACCTTTTTATG
>NZ_CALEVF010000012.1 GCF_937920395.1 uncultured Clostridium sp.
ACAAGTGTAATTCCAAGTTTATCTTTAAGTTCATTTAAAATATAAAGCAAACATGTGGAGTCAGGCCCACCAGAAACTGCAACTATAACTTTATCTCCCTCATCAAACATCGAATTTTCTCTTATAAAACTCATTACCTTTTCTGACAAAACTTTCACTTCCCAAATTTATTTTTAAAAATATTCTATGATTTATATATATTTGTATATTTTAATACTATATCACTATATCATACCACAATATAATATAGTAACACATATTCTCTATTTATTTAAACATTTTTTAACTATCATAAAAAAAATTAAAATGAAGAATACATATCAGGCTATTGCCTTTTATATATATTTTCTTCATTTTAAATTTTTCTATAAACAATTTTATTATATGATACTATCTAAAATCATTTTTTGTTTCATAAGAATATACTAATATAAACTGTATATTTTTGAAACTAGGACTGTCATATCATCCTTTACCTTATTCCCACTTAATTTTTTCGCCTCAGCAAGCAAACCTTCAGCTAAATCATTGGGCCTATTACATTTATGTTTACCCAAATAATCAACTACCCAATCAACTCTACCTACATTTTCATCATTATAATCTAGCACTCCGTCGCTGACCATAACTATGACATCACCATTTTTTAGCTTCATTTGTTGCATATCTATATCTGCCTTATCTAAAACACCAATAGGAAGTGACTTAGATTTTATAATTTCTAAGCTATCTCCAGATTTCAAAAATGTTGCAACTGCTCCAACTTTTAAGAAATCAATTTTACCAGTATATAGATCTATACTGCTTAAATCAATTGTTGAAAATTTTTCTTCTTCAGAAAATCTCAATGTCATTATAGAATTTACAGTGTTAATCGCCGTAATTTTACTAAATCCTCCGGCTGTAAACTTCTCTATTAATTCAACAACAGCCTCACTCTCTCTCCCTGCTTGTGGACCTGATCCCATGCCATCACTAATAACCGACATATAGCTACCATCAGAAAGTTTACCAAAACTATAACTATCTCCATTTTGTTTTTCACCTTCTTTGCACTGCCTAGCGACACTTGATACCACATGGAACTTAGGTGTTTCTTCAATATTTACCTTACAAACATTTGTCTTAGCATCTATGCAGCATCCCTCATCACTAACACACATAGCTTTTCCTGTAACTTCATTTATAATAGGTAATAACTCCTTAACACACATTTGCCTTCCACTACAAGCATCTAGTGATAATTTTATACTAAGTCGTCCTAGTTTATCATTTAAACACATAAGATCATTATGCTTAATTCTATTTTTATCTAAGGCTCTGCATACTAGTTTTTCCATAGACGAATCTATTTGGATTTCAGAATTAAAGTCTTCAACAATTTCTCCTACGGAATCTGCCATGTTACCAATCTGATTTGCTAAAAGTTCTCTCCCCTCACTAAGTCTAGTTCTCCACATTTCATTTATAATGTGCTTATTAACAATATCCTCCGCATTTTTAAGTATGGCAGTTCTCTTTATACATTTTCTTTCAATTTCATCAGGTACAATATTACTTTTTTTCTCAAAATTCTGAATTAGTTCTTCGAATGCTGCATATGTATAATGTAATTCTCTTTTCCAGCACATCGATTTCATATTGCAATTACTACACACCCTATCTGCAAGGTTTTCAACAAGTGCACTACTTTTACCCTTCATAGCTAACTTGTCATTATCTACTAAATTATTTACTATATCCGACATATTAGAAAGTACATACGAAAAATTATTTAGTCTTCCTACAAATGTGTCCTTAATTTTATTTATATACCCTTGCTCTATGCTTTGCTTTTTTTTATCTGAATTAAACTCTATAGACAATTTATCGTAAGTATTCTGTGGTATTAGTAAAAATATTATCCCCGCTACAAATGCTTCAAATAATATAAACGTAGATCCAGTGTTACAATATATCTTTATTATTGAAAAAGCTACTAAATAAGATGTAACACTTAAAATTTTTCCAGTCTCTTTGAAAATACCTGTTATTAAACCACATATGCCATACATCCCTATAAAAATAATCATATTTGGCGATGACATACCTACAATAATACCCATCGCAACTCCTGATGCAGCACCCGCTCCACTTCCATTAATGTATGCTATCATTATAACAAATGCGAGCCCCAAAATATTTGTAACCGATATAGTAAAAACACTAAGCCCCCAAGTACCCGCTATAATTAACGAACTTATAATTGACATACTTATTATTTCTTCATTTGAAAATATATGTTTTGTTTTAATCTCCTTAAAGCATAAAAGACTATAGTCAAGAATAAAATATAAAGGGAAGATACATAGGACTAGAAAAAAAGAATTTAAAAAAGCCATTAAAGCACTTACTCTAACTATAAAAAAATTATAGGTAAACAATTCAAACATAATAATTAAAAACATAGAAACTATAGCTTTAGTTTTAACTTCCATTTTGCTAAATACATGACTTAACAAAGCAATTGTAACTATTATTACTAAATATGATGGCAAATTCTTTATTTTTTCATACAAAGTAATATATCCTAACAATGTACCACTTGCTGTAATTATTGAAATTTTATCATCATTAATAAATATTGTAGCTATTAAGAAAGCTATTCCAAATGGGGCTGTGTTATTAACAAGAATGACCCTGCTTATTAATAAAGCCATCGTAAAATAAAAAATTCCTCTTAAAATTAAATTAACATTTAATGCATTTTTCTTTTGTATTTCATCCTTTACCTTTCTAACTCTTTC
>NZ_CALEVF010000013.1 GCF_937920395.1 uncultured Clostridium sp.
ACGAAACTAAATGAGGCGTACTCTTCACAAGGAAGAAATCCAGTAGTTGAACCGAAGATTCTATTTAAAATATTAGTTTATGCCTATATGAATGATATCTATTCAAGTAGAAAAATAGAGAAAGCTTGTAAGCGAGATATCAATTTCATGTGGCTCTTACAGGGGAATCCAGTCCCTGATCATGCTACAATAGCTAGGTTTAGAAGCAAAAGACTTGTTGACGTTGTAGATGATTTATTTAATCAATTCGTTGAAAAGTTAAAAACGTACGGTGAAATTGAATTTAAGAATATATTTATTGATGGGACAAAAATTGAGGCCAATGCTAATAAGTATACTTTCGTATGGAAGAAATCTACAGAAAGATTTAAAGCGAAGCTTCATGAAAAAATAAAAAAGATTATCGAAGAAATAAATTTTGAGTTCGAGACAGAATACATAATTCCTGAGCCGAAGGCTGAAGTACTTTATCTTCAAAATATTTTAGATTTTCTAAATGAAAACAAGGAATCTAATAATATAGAATTTGTTCATGGGAAAGGAAAAAGAAAAACCAAAGTTCAGAGATTTATAGAAAGCATTTCAGAGGCTATAGAAAGACTAAATAAGTATGATAACTATAGCAAAATTTTTGATGGAAGAAACAGTTTTTCAAAAACTGATCAAGATTCAACATTTATGCATATGAAGGAAGATCACATGAGAAATTCGCAGCTAAAACCAGGATATAACATGCAAATAGGGGTGGAAGGTGAATATATTGTTGGGTTAGATATTTCTAGTGAAAGATCTGATCAATTGACTTTTATTCCATTTTTAAAAAAATTAAGGGAAAAATTATCACAAATATTCAATAGCGTAACAGCTGACGCTGGATATGAAAGTGAAGAAAATTATATGTATTTAGAATCTACTGGGCAAAACACATTTATCAAACCTCAAACTTATGAAAGCATGAAAAAGAGAAGCTTTAAGAATAATATAAGTAAGAGAGAAAATATGAATTATGATGAAACAAATGATGAATATATATGCCATAATAGTAAAAAATTAAAGGTCATTGATAACAAGATAAGAAAGTCAAAGTCCGGATATCAAGCTAGTGTAACAGTTTATGAATGTGAGGATTGCGACGCTTGCCAGTATAAACCAAAATGTACAAAAGCAAAGGGTAACAAAAAACTATACGTATCTAAAAAATTTATACAAAAAAGATTAAAGTCATTAGAAAATATAACAAGTTCAGAAGGAATCATGTTAAGAACCAATAGATCAATTCAAGTTGAAGGTGCATTTGGTGTTTTGAAAGAAGATCATGGGTTTAGACGATTTTTAACTAAAGGAAAAATTAATGTGAAAACTGAATTTACTCTTTTATGCTTTGGATATGACATAAATAAATTTCATAACAAAATCCAAAATAATAGATGTAGAATTTTATTGCATGAAATAAAAGCATCTTAAAATTCAAAATTATAAAATAATATTTTTAAATTAGAGGATTTAAAGATCTTCTTTTTGTGCTGTAAAAAAATAAAAAAGCACTAAAAAAAATCATTAAAAGAGTAACTTTTTAGTGATTTTATTAAAATTAATAAGGAAAAGAGGCTATCTCTTTAAATGATCTTTTAATCATTTTGAGACAGCCTCTTTTTAAAATAAAAAACTTTAGTTAAATATAAATATTTCGATGAAGTTGTAAATGTTATTATAAACAAATTGATTATAAGTGAAAATTAAAATTTATCAAAATTAAGAAGTAAATAAAGAAAAGGATTATCCTTCAACATCATTTATATTAGAAGTATTATAGATTGAATTTAACTTTATTCCACCAATAGTTTTTAGAACTGAATGATAAAGACCTTTAGAAATGGCATCAGCAAGCATCATTACTGTGTAAAGTCTTGTGTTTTGAAGAACCATAAATTCGAAGTCACCAGATATATTTACAATTCCAGTTATACTCAGATCACCAACCTTAGGCAAATCCTTGTTCATAGCGGCTCCAGGGCTTAATGGCTTTTCTTCAACTACTATTTTACCTATATTTTGAAAACTTCCAAGGCAAGCGTCAATGGCAATAATATAAGGGTTTGTATATGTATAATTAATTTCATCAATTGTTTCGCATAAATTTTTTGCATGAACTGGACATTCAAGACTACCGTAAACATGAATTTTATTTCTAATTAGAAACTTTAATTTATTTCCAACAAGTGGACCTAAACTATCACCAGTACATCTGTCTGTACCAATACATAAAACAACAATAGGACGAGATGAATTAACAATGGGGAAAATATATTGACTTATAATATCTCTTAATTTAAAAATGCAGTCTCGTGACATAGAATCTAAAACAACTTTATCCATAATAATAAAACCTCCTATTTGGATTTTGTCCACATAGGAGGTTTTATATGCTATAATACATTAACTTTTTTCAAAATATTGTAAGATATTAATAAAAACATACAAAATAATATTCCAATAATACCATTTGATTTAAGTCCAATGAAGATAGCAGCAAGTACTGCAACTGGGTGAAGGCCTAATGATTGAGAAACAATCTTAGGTTCAATAACTTGCCTAATTATAGTTATAATTATATAAGATATTAGAAGGCCTAAAGCTGCGATAACATTTTTAAAAATAAAAAATATTATTATTATGGGAAGATATATAGCACCTATACCAAAAATGGGAAGCAAATCAAATATTCCACATAATATACTTAATGTTACGGCATATTTAACCTTGAAAACTAAGAAAACAACTAATGTTTCTAAAAATGTTATTGTGATTATAAGTAAGTAAGAAAGTAAATAGTTTTTAAGCATTTTTTTTGACTCATCAAATATATAACGGATTCTATCTTCACTACTCGGAGGAATTATATTAAAGGTTTTTCTGTTTAAAGATGACAAATCTTTGGTGAAAAAATATGTAGTAAGTAATGTAAATAATAAAACCATTAAAACATAAGGTATGGTAGAGACTATATCTAGAGTTTGTGAAAATATCTTTGTGGATGCATTCATACTAATATTTATTGTTTTAGTTATATAATTAGTAATATTTGATTCAATATTACTAATTATACTTGGATCTAAATTTTTATAGTAATTCTGTAAATTATTAAAGAAATTAAATAGAATTTCTTTGTTTAAAGTGATATATGATTGAATGTTTTTTCCAAGTTGTATTGATTCTGAAGTTAAAGTGGTGATAACTAGCGAAAGTAATGCAATAATAACAGTGAAAAGTATGCTAGTTGTAAACAAAGAAGCTGTAGTATTTTTAATCCTAAACTTTATCATTAAATATCTTGTTGGAATTTTAAGGAATGAGGCTAAAATGAAGGCAAATACAAAGGGGAGAGTATAGGTTATAGTTCCAAAAAAAAATATAAAAACAAACGTATATAAGACGAAAAAGATAGTTAATTTATCTATTTTTTTTAGTATGTTTTCCATGTAATTAAAATCACACCTTTCTAATAATAGAATTAAGAGAGTTAAGTGTATAGTTAATGTCTTTAATATTATTAAATGGACCAATACCAAACCTCAAAGTACCGGATGGGTAGGTTCCAATGCTTTTATGCGCAAGTGGTGCACAGTGAAGGCCAGATCTTGTTATAATTCCATATTCATTGTCTAGGATAAAGCCAAGCTTAGAATTGTCGATTTTAGTTGAATTAATAGAGATAGTAGCAGTTGTTTTAGAGGTACAAGTATTACCATAAACATTAAATGAAGTAGTAACATTAGGAGTGAAAATTACATTTTCAACTTTATCAAAATGAAAAAAATTTATTAATGCATATCTGCAATTTAGAATAACTTGATTCCCAGCAAGCGAAGTACTTGATGCTCCCCTACCTGGATTTGAGCCAATGTTCATCATATAATTCATCATTGACGTATATACTTTTGGTGGTTTAGGGAATGTAGTAGATGTATTATCTAAATATATTTTCATAAATTCCTCCAATTTTAAATAATAGATTAATACTTTTCATACTTTTCATATATTTTATAGAAAAATAGATATTTAATATTATTATAAATAATATTGTTTAAATTTTTTTCCATATAATTAAAACTATAAATAGCTTATAATAAAACTATGTTTATTATATTTTAAACAAATGTTTTTTAATTTCCATATAATACTATATTATAATCGAAGACTAGGTAAATGTATATAAAATAACTGCTTTAGAAAATACAGAGCTTATAAGGAAAAGAAATAGGGTGAAAAACAAATAACACATATTACATAGTAACGTTTCAAAATACACATGAAGCTATGAAAGCGGAAAGAGAAACTATAAAAAAACAAATTAATGTAGTAGTTATTCCTACACCAACGGTTATAACTAAAAGTTGTGGAATTAGTTTAAAGGTTAATGAAAAAAATATTCAAGGCATTATTAGCCTTATAAAATCAGATAATATTAAAGTGAAAGAAATTTTTAAGAAGAATGGAGAATGTGTAAAAAGTATTACCATATAGTATAAATGATTATGGTGCAGTGTCTACGCAGATGATAATATTTTTGAAAAAGATGATTTAATAATTAATTGAAGGTGGGATGATTGATGAAAGTGTTTAATTTAGGGGATATTGTTGAAATGAAAAAAGTTCACCCATGCGGCAGTAAAGACTGGGAAATCATTAGATTGGGTGCGGATATTAAAATAAAATGTTTAGGATGTTCAAGAATAGTTATGCTTACAAGAGTTAAGTTTGACTCAGGAGTAAAGAAAATAATAAAAGAAAATAGAGTAAATAAAGAAAAATGAGTTGCTAAGGAATAATTACTTGATTTTTTTTGAATGGAATGATATAATCTATTATTGTAATCCCTGCCGTGCAATGCATGGCCGTTAGTCCGAGGGGAGGAGGTGAAATTAATGAGAAAATATGAAACTATATTCATATTACATCCTTCATTAGACGAAGAAGCTGTTAAAGCTAACGTTGAAAAGTTTAAAGGTGTAATAGAAAACAATGGTGGAGAAATTGAAAATGTTGATGCGTGGGGCAAAAGAAAACTAGCTTATGAAATACAAAAAGTTGGTGAAGGCTTCTATACATTAATTAATTTTAATGCAAATCCAGAATTACCTAAAGAATTAGATAGAGTATTCAGAATTACTGACAGTGTTATAAGACATATCATAATAAATCCAGAAAAATAGGTGGTGCTTTTATGAATAAAGTTGTTTTAGTTGGTAGATTAACAAAAGATCCTGAGCTTAGGTTTGCTCAAGGAACAGGAACAGCTGTAGCCACTTTCACTGTAGCCGTTAATAGAAGATTTAAAAGAGAAGGTCAACCAGAGGCAGACTTTATACCGATAGTGGTATTTGGAAAGCAAGCTGAAGCTACTGCTAATTACATGAGTAAAGGCAAGCTATTAAGCGTATCTGGAAACATTCAAACTAGAAATTATGAGGCTAAAGATGGAACTAGGAGATATGTTACTGAAGTAATTGCTGATGAAGTTGACTTCCTTGAATGGGGAGGAAATAAATCATCAGACACGAATGCTAATCAAGGTGGAAATAGTAGTGAAGCAAATTCTAAGTCTAACGATTTTGGAAGTGCTAGCGATATAACACCGATTGATGATGGAGATATACCATTCTAATATTAGGTAAGGAGGGAAAAAAATAATGGCTATGAATGATCATAAAAGAAGCGGCGGCGGTGCCGGTGGTAACAGAAAGAGAATGAAAAGAAAAGTTTGTGCTTTCTGTATGGATAAGGCAACTGCAATCGACTATAAAGACATAAATAAATTAAGAAAATATGTTACAGAAAGAGGAAAGATTCTTCCTAGAAGAATTTCTGGAAACTGTGCAAAACATCAAAGAATGCTTACTGTATCTATAAAAAGAGCAAGAAATATAGCATTACTACCATTTACTACTGAATAGTAAATTCTTACTAGTAAATATTAAGGATTTATTGTACATAATAAATGACTAAAAGCAGCGCCTTAAGGTAGCTGCTTTTATTTTTTTAAAGCTAAATCATCTCCTTCGGATCTGAAATATTAACAATTTACTTATGAAATGTCATTAAACTAAATATTTTATTAAATATAAAATATAAATATTAAATTATATATTATCAAGTGTAATTTGTAGTATACTTATAATTGCAACCCATAAAATGTAAACATGCAAATGTTGGTTGCTTATTGTTTATATAGAAATAAACTTTAGTTGCATAAATATAGAAAACTAACTAAAATAGAGTTATAAGCATAAGCCTACAAAAGGAGATGATATTTTATGAAAAGGGATGATTTTAATATAATGTCTAATGTTAAGTTAATTGAAAGTTTGAAGGCTGAGCTGTTATGCATAATAGGTGATTTCTTCAAATTACTAAGTAAAGGAAGTAATGTTGCTCAAGATGCTATACTAGATTGCATTTCAGGGGCAATAATACTTTTATATATATTGGGTGAAAGGTTAGGGTATTCAAATATTGAAGTGGATGAGAATATGAAAAAGAAACTGAAGGTGGGAATAGTTGAGGGAGATAATATAGAAAAGGAAGGAAAAGACTTAAGTAAATTATATACGCACCTAAAGGGTCGATAAGTACTGGAGGATAAGATGGAAAATAAAAATTATAGTACAAAGGCTATTGTAGAGGCCGCTCTTATGTCTGTTATAATTTCGGTAATAATGATTTTAACTGGCTACTTGCCAATGTTGTCATTTATAGGAACATTAATATTGCCAATTCCTGTGGCAATACTTTATATAAGGTATAATAATAAGGTAACACTTACGGCTATATTTGTCAGCTTAATTTTAACCTCTATAGTATTTAATCCAATAAGAGCGATATATGCAACTATCCCTTGTATTATTATTGGTATAGTGCTTGGTTATTGTGTTAAGAAAAGCAAAAGTTCTTCTACAACTCTGTTTTTTTTAATTATAGCGTGTTCAATATCTAATATATTAACCATAGTTTTTTCATTGTCATTTATAGCTAAAATTAATTTTATGGATTTTATTACTAGATTTGTTGGGCTTATGAAGCAATCCATGAAAAGTTCAATTGATGCAGCTAAAAATGTTTATTTGCAAAAGGGGATAACTCCTGATCAATTAAATTTTTTAGATAAAAACTATCAAATGATAAACAAATGGGATGTTGCCTTGTTTTTGTCAATGATACCAGTAGGTATTTTTATTTTCTCTTTAGTGACAGCCTATTTGGATTACATAGTGGCTAGGGCAATACTAAATAAGCTAGATTATAAAATGGAAAAAGTATTACCGTTTAGCAAGTTTTGTGTTTCTAACATAGTAGGTGCTGTATTAATAGGCATGGTGTGTATAGGTATAATACTTGCGTCAAAGAAAATAACTGGTGGGAATTTCCTTCGAGATTCATCTCAGCTCCTTATGCAATGTATATTTATTATAAATGGGCTTGCAGCAAGTACATATTTTTTAAGAGTGAAAAGAAAATTATCTAAACCAATAGTAATATTGATTTTAGGAATAACTATGATTTCTCCTCTATTCAATATTTACTTTTCAATAGGAATAATGGAAATGGCTTTTGATTTTAGAAAGCTTGACCCATATAGAATCAGCAGAAAATAATTGGGGGGCTAATTATGGATAACAAATATAATTATTTTAATGTTAATAATAAAATATATATGGTGACCATGGCCCTACTCATATATATAATATTTTATTATGGGCATTTTCAAGTTGGACTTATAGCACTTGGATTATATGCAATGCTTGTAGTGTATAATATATATAATTCTAAAATTAAAAAAAATGAATGGAAAATATTTATTGAAAATTTTTCATCAAAGTTGGATATAGCAACTACAAGTACTTTAGTAAAACTTCCATTTCCATTAATAATAATTGGGTATACGGGAAACGTTTTATGGTACAATCAAAGTGTAACAACAATGCTCGAAGGTGAAGACCTTTTAAATAAGAATATTAGGGATATAATCAAAGAACTTAATTTAAAGCAAGTTTTAGAGGGTAAAAAGAATATATTTCCAAATATTAAAATAAAAAACAAATGTTATGAAATCTACACAAATATTGTGGATACAAATGAAAATAAAAATGTTAAAGATAAGATTATGCTCTTATATTTTTATGATATAACTGAAAAAACTAATCTTATTAAAGGTATTAATGGTGATCGTGAAAGTATTATGCTTGTGGAAGTTGATAATCTTGATGATGTTATAAAAACTACAGAAGAAGATAAAGCGCCAATGCTTGTAGCAGAAATTGAAAGAACAATAAATAGCTATGGACAGAGTGTTAATGCTGTGGTAAAGAAATATACATCCAATAAATATGTTATTGTAGTTCAAGACAAGTACATTGAAAAAGAAACAGAAAAGAAATTTGATATATTAGATAGTGTTCGTGAGATAAGTAATGGTAATAAACTTGCAGTCACTTTAAGCATTGGAGTAGGAAGAGGTGAAGATACACCACTCAAAAATTATGAATTTGCCATTTCTGCGAAAGAACTTGCATTAGGGCGTGGTGGTGATCAAGCCGTTGTAAAAAAAGGTGATAAGTTATCTTTCTTTGGTGGTAAAACAAAAGAAGTTGAGAAGAGAACCAAAGTTAGGGCAAGAGTTATAGCTCATGCATTAATGGATTTAGTAAATGAGAGTAATGTAATTTTCATCATGGGTCATAAAAATGCTGATCCAGATTGTTTAGGTGCGGCTATTGGTTTGTATAGCGTTATTAAGAGTTTAAACAAGGAATGTTATATTATACTTGAAGGAATAAATAGTGGTATCAAAAGTATGATGGATATAATACTTGCAGATGAGCAGTACAAAAATACTTTTATAACTTGTGAGAGATTTAAGAACGTTAAAAATTCAAATAGTCTACTTATATTAGTAGATGTTCATAATGCAAGTCATGTCCAAAATTTAGAAATAGTTAAAGAAGTTGAAAAAGTAGTTATAATTGATCATCATAGGAAGGCACAAGATTTTATACAAGGTGCAGTGCTTAGTTATATGGAAACATATGCATCATCTACTGCTGAATTAGTTACTGAGATGATTCAATATATGGTAGATAAGCCAACGCTAAGGCATATAGAAGCAGTAAGTCTGTTAGCGGGAATATGTGTAGATACAAAGAACTTTTGTTTTAAAACAGGAGTTAGAACCTTTGAAGCTGCAGCATTTTTAAGGCGCCATGGTGCAGATACTATGGATGTAAAAAAAATGTTTTCAGATGATCTAAAAGTTTTTTTAAAAAAAGCTGATATTATAAGATCTGCAGAGATTAAAAATGAAATTGCGATAGCAATTTGTCCAAAAGAAGTACAAGACACAGTAATTGCAGCTCAGGCTGCTGATGAACTTCTAAATATTACAGGTATCGAAGCATCATTTGTTATTGTTAAAATAGATGATGAAATATTTATTAGTGGAAGATCCCTTGGAAAAATAAATGTACAGTTAATACTCGAGACATTAGGTGGGGGTGGACACATGACTATGGCTGGTACAAAATTTACTTCGATGGAACTTGGCGAAGTAGTAGATAAATTAAAGGAAGCTATAGAAAAATATTTGAAGGAGGATGAAAAATAATGAAAATTATATTATTAAAAGATATTAAAGCTATGGGTAAAAAAGGTGAGGTAGTAAACGCAGCGGATGGATATGCGAGGAATTATTTATTTCCAAGGAAATTAGCAGAGGAAGCTACGGACCCTAACATGCACATATTAAATAAGAAGAACGATATAGAAAGAAAAAAGAAAACATCCGAAATTGAGGATGCACAAAACACAGCAAATGAACTTAAAGATAAATTAGTTAAAATAATTTGTAAAGCAGGAGAAAATGGAAAGCTTTTTGGGGCAATTACAAGCAAAGATATAGCTTCAGCACTGAATGAACAATGTAGTTTAGATATTGATAAAAAGAAAATAGTAACAGATACAATAAAATTATTAGGAACTTATGATGTAGAGATTAAAATATATCCAGAAATATCTACTAAGATAAAAGTTCTTGTTTGTGAGGAATAATCATATAAAACGAAGGGGGTAACGCTTTAGTAAATTAATGATAATACTTTTTATTAAAGCGAATTAAGTTTGAAATTATACGAAAATAAAAGTGCAGATCAGTTAATAAAAGATGAATTACCATTTGATACACAAATTGATGTTTTATATGAAATAATGAGGAATGTAATTGATGAAGGCAGTATAAAGGCTAAAACTATAAAATTTAAACTTCAAAAATATATAAAAAGTGAAGATATATATAGAAGGTTATATGCTTTAAACAAGATTATTAGCAATGGCAAGGGAATAGATATAATGCCTAATGAAAAAAACGTACAAGAAGTACTAGACAGTACAAATGTATGGTTAACAGATGAAATAGCTAAAAGGTATGTTCAAAATAAGATTGAAGCAGAAGTTGAAAAAAATCTTATGGAGAAACAAGATAAATATATTGATGAAGTTAGACTAGGAATAATTAAGAAACAAAAGGGTCCTGAGAATGCTAAAACGCTTAAAAAGTATGATGACCTAAAAGCACTTGATAGTAGAAAACTTACTAAGAATATACAGGCAATGTTAAGACCGGATAGTTTTGGCGAAATTGTTGGGCAAGAAAGAGCTATAAAGTCGTTGATATCTAAGATGGCATCACCATATCCACAACATATTATTCTTTATGGACCACCAGGCGTTGGTAAAACAACGGCTGCAAGACTTGCACTTGAGGAAGCGAAGAAACTAAGTTACACTATTTATGATAAGGATGCTAAGTTTGTAGAAGTAGATGGTACAACACTTAGGTGGGATCCAAGAGAAATAACAAACCCACTTTTAGGTTCAGTTCATGACCCAATATATCAGGGAAGTAAAAGGGATTTAGCTGAGGGCGGCATCCCAGAACCAAAACCAGGTCTTGTAACAGAAGCTCACGGAGGAGTATTATTTATTGATGAAATAGGTGAACTTGATAGTATGCTTCAAAATAAGTTGCTTAAAGTGCTTGAGGATAAAAGAGTTGAATTTTCATCATCTTATTATGATCCTGAAGATGAAAGTACACCTAAGTATATAAAATATTTATTTGATAAAGGTGCTCCAGCAGATTTTGTGTTAATAGGGGCTACGACTAAAGAACCATCGGAAATAAATCCAGCATTAAGATCACGATGTACAGAGGTTTATTTTGAACCATTGGCTGCAAATGACATAGAGAATATTGTAGTTAATGCTGCTTCTAAATTAGAAGTTGAAATAGAAGATGGGGTTGCAGAGACAATTGGAAGATATACCATAGAAGGAAGAAAGGCTATAAATATTCTAGCTGATGCTTATGGATATGTATTGCATAATAGTGAAGTAGTAGATGGGTCTAAAGTTAGAATTGATATGAAAGACTTACTAGAAGTTATATCTATAAGTAGAATGTTCCCATATGAGGAATTAGACAAAGATGTTAAACCTGAAGTTGGGCATATATATGGACTTGGGGTATCAGGATATATAGGATCAACTATAGAGATAGAAACATCAGTGTTTGAGTCCAAGGAAAAAGGTAAAGGCCAGGTAAGATTTAATGATACCGCAGGAAGTATGGCTAAGGATTCAGTATTTAATGCTGCATCAGTGATAAGAAAAACAACTAATAAAGATATTAAAGATTATGATATACATGTAAATATAGTAGGTGGAGGTAAAATTGATGGTCCATCAGCTGGCGCAGCTATAACTGTATGCATAATTAGTTCGCTTTTAGATAAACCTATAAGGCAGGATATTGCAGTGACAGGGGAGATATCATTAAGAGGAATCATAAAACCAGTAGGTGGCATATTTGAAAAGATTTACGGTGCAAGAAGAAAAGGGATTAAGCTAGTTATACTTCCTAGTGATAATGAAAAGGAAGTACCTACTGGCCTTAAAGATATTGAAACAAAAACTGCATCAAATATTGAACAATTAATGAAACTAGTATTTGCATTAACATAAAGTAAAATTGTTGTTAAAATAAAATAAACTATAATTAATTGCCCTGTTAAACAATCACTTTTGGTGTTGTATTTTTAACAGGGCATAAAAGATTAATTTAGGAGAGATAGATAATGGATACACCCCTTAGAAGTTTACCGTATAACTTAGAAGCAGAACAATCAGTAATTGGATCAATGCTTATAGATAAAACCGCCATATCAAGAGTAGTTGAGGTTTTAAAAAGCGATGATTTTTACAGGGATTCACATAAAGTTATATTTAGTGCAATATATGAATTATATCAAAAGGACACACCTATTGACATGATTACATTACTTGAGCATTTACGTTCAGCTGAAAAACTCGAAGCTTCAGGTGGAATTACTTATATTTCAGAGATAAGTAACTCAATACCCTCCACAGCTAATTTAAGTTCTTACATAAAAATTGTAGAAGATAAATCTACTTTAAGAAAACTTATTAAATCTTCTACTGAGATTATAGAAAATTGTTATAATAAGCAAGATGACGTAGAGGCAGTAATGGATATTGCAGAGCAAAAGGTATTTAATATATCACAGAAAAAAAATGCAGGGGATTTTGAACCCATGAATACAGTGCTTGAGAGAGGTTTTCTAGAAATAGAAAGAATCTTTAATAACAAAGGAGAAACAACGGGTATATCAAGTGGATTCCCAGAACTTGATGATAAAACAGCTGGATTTCAAAAGGGTGATATGATTCTTATTGCAGCAAGGCCATCTATGGGTAAAACTACATTTGCACTTAATCTTGCTGAGTATGCTGCGCTTAGACAGGGGAAAAGTGTAGCTGTATTTTCTCTGGAAATGTCTAAAGAACAACTTTCTTATAAGCTTTTATGTTCAGAAGCAAATGTTGATATGTCAAAGCTTAGACATGGTGATTTAGAAGATAGAGATTGGGAGAACATAGCGAAAGCATCTGGACCATTAGCCGCGTCTAAAATATTTATTGATGATACAGCTGGAACTTCTGTTATGGATATGCGTTCAAAATGTAGAAAATTAAAAATGGAACATGGAATTGATATGATAGTTATAGATTATCTTCAACTTATGACGGGTAGTAATACAGAAAGTAGACAACAAGAAGTATCAGAAATATCAAGATCTATTAAAGCTCTTGCAAAAGAGATGCAGTGTCCTGTGATAGCATTATCACAGCTATCACGTGCTCCAGAGCAAAGAACTGACCATCGTCCTATGTTATCTGACCTTAGAGAGTCAGGGTCTATTGAGCAGGATGCTGATCTTGTTATGTTCTTATATAGAGATGAATATTATAATGAGGAAACGGAAGACAAGAATGTAGCAGAACTTATAATAGCAAAACAAAGAAATGGCCCTATAGGGACAGTTAAACTTGCGTGGATAGGTCAATTCAGTAAATTTGCAAGACTTGATGTAATTCATAGAGACTAATAAACTACTTTAGTAGCTTTATATACTAGAGAAGGTAATGTAATTAATTATTAGAGGATAACAAAATTTATAAAATTTTGTTATCCTCTTTTTATTTACATGGAAAATAATAAAAAGGTTGTTATCATTAGTGTGTTTTTAAGTGATTTTTCTTTGTTATATATATATATGTTTACATTTGTAAATATACATATATATATTTACAGGTATAAAAATAAACAATTATAGGTATATTTATAAATATTTACAAATAAATTCAATACAAAAGAAGGATATTAGCCTAAAATATAGAATATATAACAAGAAAGAACAATTAGAAAAATTTAGGAGGAACGAGGAATGAACTTAACAGAAATATCAAAAAAATATCCTGCATTAAATAAAGTGTTGGCTTCAGTATTAACTGTAGATATAGGAAATACATTTACAAAAACTAGTACGAATGTAACTTTCGCTAGTAGAGTATCGGCTGTAAGTAAGCATGGCTCAAGGGCCACAGGAATAAGTAACGTTATTTGGAATGGTAAGTTATTTACAGTAGGAAACAAGGAAGGTAAGCTAAATATGGAACCTAACAAATATATGTCAGACCATTATAAGTTAAACCTACTCAATGCTATTGCGTTAAGTTTTAAAGGTGAAACTAACATAAAAGTAAGACTTGCAGTGGGACTTCCAGCAGAGTATTATATAGACCATAGTGTTCCACTAAAAAATGAAATTAAGAAGATGGAAAAGCAATCTATAACTATAAATAATGTAACATATGATATAGAGATTTTAGATGTACAAGTATTTAAACAGGGAGGTACATTAAGTGCTGAAACTATGGAAACATTCACTTACCCAATGTTGCTTCTTGATTTCGGTGGTGGAACTTTAGATGTATCTCACTGGAAATATGAAAAGGATGAATTCGGTAATAAAGTTCTTGGGATGACAAAAGCTAGTAGTTTTGCACAACATGGATTTGAACCAACAATAGAAGCTCTTCTTACTAAATTTAACTCAGCAGAAGGGTCTGATGGTAATTATGATGTATCAGATGCTATTGAATTCCTAGAAGATAATGAGTTACCTTTTGGAGATGAGAATGTTTTACAAGATATTAAAGATTTAATCTTAAGACCTTATGTAGAAAAAGCAATAAGTTCAATTAATAGCTCTTTTAAACCAAATACTTGCAAGGATATAAGAATAATAGGTGGACCAGCTGCATTATTATTAGAATATCTACAAAGTGAGTTCAAAAAAACTGAACCCAAATTAATAGAGAATAAGAATCCTCAATGTGCGAACGCTATATTATTTGCAGAAAGATATAAAGAACTTTTAGTATTAGAATACTTGGATGGAAATAAAGAAGTAGCTGCAACCACTGTTGAGAGGCAATAATTATGGGGGCACTACGAAAAACTGTATCATCAAATTTAGGAGATGAAACAGACAAAGATTTAATCAATTATGTTAGTAATATGGAGAGAAAGGGAATCAATAATTCTAAACTTATTAAACAGGCCCTAAGGTTTTATAGGGATTATGGTGATAAAGTTAAAAAACTAGATACAGTAGATATTGCAAATATTCTAGATAATCCTGAAGTTAAAGAATATATAGGTAATATAGTGGGGGATCTGTTCAAAAGTGCTATGCCAGGTTCCGCTTTAAATGCTAGTGATTCGGTTGATTCCCCAAAAGTTAATGAGGAGGAGCGAGAGAAAGATATAGATTCTGTTGAAAGTGATTATATGAAAAGGCTTAGCCGCGTAAAAGATATGTCTTTATAGATTGGAGTGACGTAAAAATCACTCCTTTTTATTTTTATAAGTTTTTATATTACAAAACTCTTGTTTTGTACATATAGTAAAGAGTTGACACATATGATAAAATATAAATGAGGTATTCCAAATAATATAAAAAAGGGTGATTTAATGTTCTGTCATAATTGCAATTCTCAAAATGATGATGGATCTAATTTTTGTAAGATTTGTGGAGTTAATTTACTTATTAAAACTAATATGACACAGGAGTGTAATATTAGTTCAAAAAACTGGCTACTTACTTTAATATTTTGTATTTTTTTTGGTGCAGTTGGTATCCATAGGTTTTATGTAGGAAAAATTGGTACAGGGATTTTAATGATTCTAACTTTTGGTGGTTTTGGAATATGGGTGGTAGTTGATTTAATTTTGATTGTTACAAATGTATTCACTGATGTAAATGGATTAAAGCTTAACAAGAATTTATATCGTTATTAGATAAATATAATAGTTAGAACTTCTTAATATATGCTGAAATAGCTCAGTTGGTAGAGTGACGCACTCGTAACGCGTAGGTCGAGGGTTCGATCCCCTTTTTCAGCTCCAAATGCGAAGTAAAGTAAAATAAGTATATCAAGATGATTTTTAGATTATCTTGATATACTTATTTTTTTGTTATATATAAAAGCATTATTTATATATATTCAACATATATATAAAGAATAAAAGTTGATTAAAATAAAGTGTTGTTGGTAATAATACTAGTAGATATAAAAATAAGAAGTTAAAAGGATACTGTTTAAGCACTTGATGTGTAATTATATATAAGGTGAGGTTGATTGGATATGAAAAAGATAAAAGTTAAAGTTGGAATAGATAAAAGTAAATTAATAAAAAGTGCTAAAAAGTTAGTTGCTTGTGGGAAGAATTTTTAATTATAGAAATAGATATGTTAAATGAATTAAAATAATATTTACTTAGGTAGTTAAGAGGTATGTCTTAACTGCTTTTTTAGTGTGCCCGGCATGGGCGTTTACTCGTCGGTGAAAGTCCGATACGGG
>NZ_CALEVF010000014.1 GCF_937920395.1 uncultured Clostridium sp.
AAATTTGATGCTATTATTGTTGGAGCTGGCGTATCCGGACTTGCAGCAGCTTATATTATGTCGAAAGCAGGCCTTAAAGTTATTGTAATTGAAAAGGGTCAACACCCTGGATCAAAAAATGTTATGGGTGGAGTTTTGTACAGTCATATGATGGCGGAAATCATACCTGATTTTTGGAAGGATGCTCCACTCGAACGTGCCATCGTTGAACAAAATCTATGGATAATGGGTAAAGAATCTGTTGTTAAAACGGGATATAAAGATATGGAATGGTCAAAAGCTCCCTACAATAACTTTACTGTTTTTAGAGGTAAGTTTGATCAATGGTTTGCGAAGAAATGTGTTGAAGTTGGTGCACTGATTATTAATGAAACCGTAGTAAAAGAATGCATAATAGAAAATAATAAAGTAGTTGGCGTTCGCACGGACAGACCCGATGGAGATATATTTGCAGATGTAGTTGTTCTTGCAGACGGAGTAAATTCATTACTAGGTAAAAGTCTTGGATTCCATAAGGAATGGCGCATGGACCAGGTTGCTCTTTGTGTTATGGAGGAATTAAAAATGCCTTCTAAAGAAATAGAAGAACGCTTTAATCTTGATATAGGAATGGGAGCAACCATTGAAATATTTGGTGATACTACATTAGGTATGGTAGGTACAGCTTTCATTTATACAAACAAAGATCATATATCTATTGGATGTGGTGCATTACTTTCACAAATGTATAATAAACGCGTTGAACCTTATGAACTACTAGAGTATATAAAGAATCATCCTATGGTTAAACCCTTAATTGCAGACAGTCAGCCTTGTGAATATTATGCTCATTTAATTCCAGAAGGTGGTTATAAAAGCATTCCGAAATTAGTGGATGAGGGGGTTATAGTTATCGGTGATGCGGCTCAGTTTGTTAACGGCATTCATAGAGAAGGTTCAAACATGGGAATGACTTCGGGACGTTTTGCCGCCGAAACAATTATAAGAGCTAAAGGCATTGGAGAATTCACCAAAAAAACTCTTTCTTATTATGAGGATTTAATTAAAGAAAGCTACATCACTAAAGATCTAAAAAAATATAAGAATGCTTCATCTACTATGGAGAATAATGGGGCTTACTTCAATCATTATATGCCAGCACTTAATAAATCTGTTAGCGAAATGTTAACTGTGGACGGTGTATCTAAATCTCAAAAACAAAAACTAATTATAAAACACATGACTAAAGGCAGATCAATGTTAACTGCCGCTTTAGATATATTTAAAATGTTAAAGGAAGTGAAATAATGGGTGATATAAAAAAGAAGGTCAATATTGATGATAAATTATTTTTGAATACTTATAATGCTGATACAGTTTCCCATCTAGTTATCAAAGATGAAGGTGTTTGTGCCGCTTGCGATGAAAAGAATTGTACAAAATTTTGCCCAGCAGGTGTATACCAATATAAAGATTCTAAAATAGTTGTAGGATATGAAGGATGCCTCGAATGCGGTGCTTGTCGGATTGCATGTCCTCATGATAATATAGATTGGAACTATCCTCGTGGAGGATTTGGGATACAGTTTAGATTAGCTTAATGATTAAAAACATTTAAGGTGTGCAAAATATTGCACACCTTAAATGTTTTATAAATAATGTTATTTGAATTCTTAGTCTTCACCTAAACCCATTTTAATTATGACACGCCACTATAATTATTACATTGAAATTGAATTGTTATATAAATCATGCTAAAACAATCATGATGCTCTCTTTAAGGACAACAATTTCTAACGCATCTAATTTTATCTTGTCATAGTTTATGTAATATAACTCAACTCACATATTAGATATACCATTACAGTAGAATTAGGCCCAAATACAGTGTTAATAAATGATGCTGATGGACAAAACGGAGAAGTTCGCTCTTTCACTTAATTTCATAAAATATAGCACACCTAAACTAATTTCAAATTATTTTTTCTATGATAAATAACATGTCCTACTACAGCTACAATAAACAAAGTTATTAATATAACTTAACCCACATAAACTTATTCCCTCCATTTTTAATGTAATCTTAAAAGTAATAATATATTTTTTACTATATCAATTTATTATGTAGATTTTAGAAGATTACTATTTACTCTTTCCAAAAAATTCATTTATTCTTTACGAGGATTATAAAGGAGCACTTGTAATTTGTTACTTGTGATGTATTAATAATATTATTTTGGTGAATTTCATTTATTCTACATAATATCTTCATAAAAAAATAATATAATATGTATTGTACTTACAATATATTTTCAACAACTCGTACTTTATAAAATATGTAGTTTTAAAATATATAAAGGTGGTGGTAATTTCCCAGCTTGAAGACATTTATAGTTTAATAAGTAATGATTTGAATCTAGTGAAAAACATATGTAAGTCTAAGTACCAATTATCCACACGCAATTATAAGCTGTTTTAATTATGTGTGCTAGTTACAAAATTGTGGCGACACTACCTGGAACAATAAAAAACAAATTAATAGCCTCATGTTGAAAATGTTAGACTTTTAACAAGATATGCAAATAAAAATTTAAGGAGATTTTAAAATGAAACTACTTAAAAACAAATATTTTAACATCGTATGGACAGTACTACGTTTATGGTTAGGTTACCAGTGGATTTCTTCTGGATGGGAAAAAATCACTGGAGGTGGATGGATTGGCAGTACTGCTGGTACAGGCATAAGCGGATTTTTAAAAGCTGCATTAATTAAATCTTCTGGTGCTCATCCAGCAGTTCAGTCGTGGTATGCTGACTTTATCAAAACAATAGCACTACCAAATGCTGTAACATTTAGTTATCTAATTGCATTTGGTGAATTTCTTGTTGGCATTAGCTTAATTCTAGGTGCTCTTACAGTTGTAGGACTTATCGCTGGTGCACTTATGAACCTAAATTATATGTTAGCTGGCACTACTAGTACAAATCCAAATATGTACACAGTAGCATTTCATACTCCTATTTGTTGGGGTTAATGCCTATACTATTGGGCTTGACCACTTTATACTACCCATTCTTAAAAACATCTTTACCAAAAAATCAGATTCAGATCCAATTTCCTCATAAAACAAATTTTTTTAATCTTATTTATTAAAGAATTCAAGTTTAAAACCTAAAATCACCGTATTTTGTTTAACAAAAGATGAAAATAAATATTTTTAAAAAGGGGCCCAAGAAACATGAAATTAAAATCATTAAAAAGCTTTGTATTTACCTTAATATTAATTTTATCAGTTTCGATATCTGCATTTGCTTCTACAACTGGTACTCGAATTAACAAAACGGTTGATGGTGTAAAAGCCACCTTAACCTTTACAAACCCAAAATTAAAGCTAGGTAATAATAATTTCACAATTAAAATACTTGATAAAAATGGAAACCCTTTGCCTAATTTAAAAGTCACTGCATCTGCGGACGATCCTAATGGTACTAATGGTGCTGTTAATACGAGTGGTACGAGCAGTATGGCTGCTATGCCTGGCATGAGTGGTATGAGTGCAAGTGATATGACGACGATACCTCTAAAAGACGGTTCCATAAAAGGCGAATATACAGGAATGGTAAACATCAAAAGTACAGGTAAATGGATTGTTGAATCTACTTTCGATGTTAAAGGACAGGCAAAATACATTAATTTTAATGTTAATGCGCAAGGCCCTAACTTTCTTCTAATTGGCGGTGGATTTTTAGGAGTAATTGTACTAGTTATAGTTGTAGCTGCTTTGAATAAGAAAAAATCTGTTAAAGCTTAGATAGGTATTATTTGTAAAATTATTATGATTATATATATTATTTAAGAAAAGTAAAAGCAGAAGTTATAAAAAACTTCTGCTTTTACTATACCCTTTTATACCATGATTGCTATCAATAATCCAACAATCACTGACAAATGATATTTTAATCCAATCTTACTAATTAGACCCATAGTCCTTCCTTTTGTATTCATGTTTTTATCATAAGATATAAAATCAATTATAGACTTATAAGGGAAAAATATTAAAACAGTCACTAAAACAACAATCGGATAAATGTGTACTAGTACTAATATAAATGTTAGTACTAAAATGATTATTACATTAATAATCCAAAGTTTCTCAGCATTTTTGACCCCTAATAAAATAGGCAATGTTTTTCTACCTACTTCTCGATCCTCTTGCAAATCACTTATATTATTAGATAATAATATAGTACTTATATATATTACTGTAGGAATTGCTACTAAAAATGTATTTAGATTAATTGCACCAGATTGAATATAAATTACTGTCGTTGTTATACCAATACCCATTGTTATTCCAGCAACAGCTTCACCAAATGGAGTATATGAAATAGGAAAAGGTCCAAATGCATATGAAATTGAAATAATACCTCCGATAATTGCAACAATCAAAATATAATAACTTGTTTGACTAGCAATAAAAATACCAATCATACAAGCGATAAGTTGAAATAAAAATATAGTAACCAAAACTTGTTTTGAAGTAATCTCCCCGCTTACTAAAGCTTTTTCATTACCACTCTTTTTGTTATCTGCTCCACTTTTAAAGTCGGAGTAATCATTAACCATATTAGTTGCACTTTGAATAAGTATCATGGCAACTATTAATAATATGAAATATAATATGTTAAACTTTCCAAAAGCATACTTTGAATAAATTGAGCCTAAAATTACAGGGACAATCCCTGCAACAAGAGTCTTTATGTCCATAAGTTTAATTATTGATTTAAAACTCATTTTTACCTCTCCTTACCAAATGGATTATCTTTATTTGATTTTATAATAGCATTTGTAACTGTCATATATGATATTAATACACTATTTTCATCAAACATTTCAACACTCCATACATGAGATGTCTTTCCCATATGTATTAGCTTTCCTTTCGCAAGAATATAGCCTTCTATTTTTTTTGCATTCATATGGTTTGCAGTAATAGTTTGCCCTACTGCTACTTGATCTTTATTTATCATTTGAAGTGAGGCGTGACCTGTAATTGTTTCTCCGAAGGCAATTGTCGCACCCCCATGTAAATAGCCAAAGGTTTGATTATGAAACTGGTTTAAATTCATTTTAGCTTCAAGTCCACGTTCAAACACATGAATATATTCTATATTTAAACCCTCTATTAAATTCATCCTATTCATCACCTATTTTAATATAGTCTATTGTATATTTTTTTAATATAGCTTCATCAATCTCAACGCCTAATCCATAACCTTTAGGTACTTTTATTAGGCCCTTTTTCACAATGATTTCTGGTTTAATTATATCCTTTTTAAAGTAACGCTTAGATGACGATAAATCTCCTGGAATATAAGTATCATTTAAACTAGCTAAATGAACATGCAATATTTTAGAAATTTCACTTTCAACCATGCTTCCAATCCAATACTTAATATTATTTTCCCTGCATATGTCAATCATTTTTTTTGCATAGTAAATTCCACCAACACGGCCTACTTTTATATTTAATACCTTAAATGATTTTAACAAAATTGCAGTTCTTAAATCATTAACGGTTTGGATGCTTTCATCCAGACATATTGGAGTACGAAGCTGCTTTTGAAGTTTTTGATATTCTAAAAAATTTTCTGTGTTTAATGGTTCTTCTATGCACTTTAAATTAAATTGATCTAATTTTTTTATATCATTAATCTGATCAAACTTATAACTTTTGTTAGCGTCTACTAGCAATTGGATGTCAGGATACTTTTCTCTAATAGCCTTTAACTTTATAAAACCATCGACTGGTTTAATCTTTATTTTAAAGCGAGTATATCCTTCATCTTGATAATCCTCGATTTGTCTTATTAGAACTTTAACATCTAAATCACCAAGTACAATTCCTGCATATATCTCATCACTAGTCTCTTCATCAAATACAAGCTTCATAATAGACTTATTATTTCTTTTAGCATATAAATCTACCAAGGAATTTTCGAGTCCTGCCAGTGCCATGGGACACTCTACATCTAAATCTTTGTGTATATCAAAAGGATGCTCTATATTGTGATGAATTACAGCATTAATATATTTATTTATTAACACCTGCTTAGAACCATCCAATGTCTCATTAGTATAAAATGGTTCCTTAAAAGAAACCACCTCACCATAGCCATTATTGCCAAGTTCATCTGTAGCTTTAATTACAATTGTTTCACGATATTTTATAGAAGCTTTCGATGTCTTAAATGTGAAATTCATAGGCATTTTAATATGAAAAAGTTCTACTTGCTCAATCTGCATTTATACACCTTCTTATAAATCTTTTTTTAATATCTTCCCTACTGAATTTTTAGGGAGAGATTCCATAAAAATAATTTTTTTAGGAATCTTGTATTTAGCTAATTTAGTTGAAAGATACTCTAATATTTCATGTTGACTTAAGGTAGACACCAAATAAAGTACAGGAACCTGTCCCCACTTTTCATCAATATGTCCAACCACTGCACACTCATTTATTTCCGGATGTGCATATAAGATGTTTTCTATCTCTTTCGGATAAATATTTTCACCACCAGATATAATTATATCTTTGCGACGAGCAACTATATTTAAAAATCCATCTTCATCAATGTATCCCACATCTCCTGTATTAAAGTATCCAGATATATTTTTTTTACCTAGATATCCATCTATAAGCATAGGACTTTTAATTAGGATTTCACCAATTCCTTTTTTATCAACATTTTGAATTTGAATATCTACATTTTCAAGTGGAATTCCGACTGAATCAATTTTCTCTGGATATTCTAATACTGAAAAAGTAGTGGATTGACTTGTTGTCTCTGTCATTCCATAGGTTTTATATAATGGAATGTTTCGTAATATGCTTTTCTCAACCAAATCCTTAGGTATAAATTCACCACCTAACAACACTACACGTAATTTATGTATTTCTATTCTCTCAACAATCCTATTTAACATAGTTGGAACAATAGAGATCATATTTATAGTCCCACTTTTAATTAAGCTTAAGACTTTTTCTTCATCAAACCTTTCCAGTATAGTAATTTGAGTACCATTGTATAAACTTCGTAGTAAAATAGTTAATCCACTAATATGATACATAGGTAATACCAAAAGCCAATTATCCCCCATTGTTACCCCAATACTTTTCTGGGATGCCAATACATGAGCTGAAAACTGTTTCCACCTAATAGGAACTGATTTGAACTCGCCGGTTGTAGCACTTGTATTCATGATAACAACAATGTTTTCACCTTCAAACTCTTCTATTAATTTTACCTCTTCCCTCTTATTTTTATAAACTTTATTAAAGCTTATAAATCTATCGTCATATGAAAATATAACTTTAACCTCTGTTAAGGTTAATTGATTTTTAAGCTCATTCTCTGTCAAATGAATATTTAACATTACAACTTCTTTACCCAAAAGTTGTAATGCCAAAAAGAAGAGAACCATATCAACTGAGTTATTTGAATAGATAGCAACCCTTCGCTCAGTTTTCACATATGACGATAGTTTCCCAGTAAGTTCTATCACACGTTCATAAACTTCATGATAAGTTAAATCATTAATGAACTTTTTATTTGGATTTTCAATGTTGTGTTTTTTAAGCCAATTCATTTTATCTCACCTTTACAAATTTATTTATGGGAATTTAGGAAATTCTTCAAAATTGGGGTCGCGTTTTTCTTTAAAAGCATCTCGCCCTTCTTTTGCTTCCTCCGTAGTGTAATATAATAAAGTAGCATCCCCTGCTAATTGTTGCAAACCAGCTAATCCATCTGTATCTGCATTAAATGATGCTTTTAAGAAACGTAATGCAGTTGGAGAATGTTGCATTATTTCTTTTGCCCATTTTACTGTTTCCTGTTCTAACTCACAAAATGGAACTACTGTATTCACAAGTCCCATATCAAGAGCCTCTTTAGCAGTATATTGACGACATAAATACCAAATCTCACGTGCCTTTTTATGACCAACGATACGTGCTAAATATCCTGCACCATACCCACCGTCAAAAGACCCTACTTTGGGTCCTGTTTGACCAAATTTAGCATTTTCAGAAGCTATTGTTAAGTCACATACTATATGTAACACATGGCCACCACCAATTGCGTACCCATTAACCATTGCAATAACTGGTTTTGGAATAATTCTAATTAAATGTTGCAAATCTAAAACATTTAAACGTGGGATATTATCATCACCAACATATCCTCCATTTCCACGTACCTTTTGATCTCCTCCTGAGCAGAACGCCTCGTTTTCCACGCCTTGACCATGATTAGCTCCAGTTAAAATTACCACACCTATTTTACTATCTTCACGAGCCATAGTAAATGCATGGATTAATTCCATTATAGTTTTAGGACGAAAGGCATTTCTCACTTCAGGTCGATTAATTGTAATCTTTGCAATCCCATCATAAGTTTCATATTTTATATCTTCATAATTACGCATTGAATCTTTCCAATTAAATTTATCCATATCTTCACTCCTCTAAATTTTTAAAAATTCGTTTAAAACATCCATAAATGCTTTAGCATCTTCAATATGAGTATTATGTCCACATCCATTTATTGCAACATGCTTTATATTTTTATTTAATTTTTTAAAATTTTTACCCACTGCATCATATTTTTTATCAAATTGTCCACTAACATATAATGTAGGCATAGATAATTTAACTATTTGATCTTTCAGACATGGAAATTTTCCTTGGCCAGTGCATTTCAGTGTGTTTGAAAGTGCTCTAGTACTATTACCTAAACGTCTTTTGTTTATTTCATTAATAATAGACCTTGGTAACTTTCTTTGTGATTTAAAGATGCCTAAATCACTCCAATATTGATTAAACCATTCTATCCCATTTTTTTGTATCATTTTTGATAAGTTTACATCATTCCTGCGACGTTTTAAGCGATTTAAAAATCCAACTTCACCATAAGATGCATTTTCTAAAATCAGATTATCGATTTCTTTGGGATAATTTAAAGCATAGGCTAGTGCAATACGACCACCCATAGAATAACCTAGCATTGAGTATCTCTTTAAACCTAACTTAGAGATGATCATATTTAAATGCTTAATCATTACTTTTAATGAATAATATTTGAAAAGTTTTGGTTTATCACTTTTCCCATGTCCAATTAAATCAATTAATATTAATTGATGCTCATGCAATTTAATAACTTCCCAGGTGCCAAGGTTTTCTGAAAAACCATGTAAACAAATAATTGGTTTTCCTTCACCCTTTACTTCAATGTGATATTTGATTTTTTCAACTTCAATAAACATACTATCACCCTATAATGTTGTGTATTTTTCATGTAATATTTTACTTAACTCTGAATTGATTTTTACCTCAATTAGCTTAATTCCTTCCAAAGTCAGTGCTTCATTAAAGTCATCTTCAAACTGCTTATAATCTTTCGCTTCATAATAGATTGTATTATACAAAGTTTTTACGCCCTCAAAATTTATTCCCTGTGGTGTTAAAAATAAATGTTCAAAATGATTTTCTTTACTTTGAGGTAAATATCTAAAAATTCCTCCCCCATCATTATTTAATAACAGGATAATTAAATTTAAATTATGTGCCTTTCCAATTAATAATCCATTTAAATCATGGTAAAATGCCAAATCACCTGCTATTAAAACTGTTGTATGATTTGATGTAGATATACCTAGTGCGGTGGAAACAGTACCATCAATTCCATTTGCCCCTCTATTACATAAAACCTTTATATTCTGATTACGGGTTTCAAAAAAGTAATCCATATCACGAATCGACATACTATTTGCTACAACTAATCTACTTTTTTCTGGCAGCATACCTTGTAGCTTTTGAATTAATTTTCCTTCAAATAGGTATTCTTCATCCTTTGCACCATTAAGTTGTTTACGCATTTGTTTCTGATATCTTAACCACTTATCTAAATACTCTCTATTACTATTTTCTATACCAATAGAGGTAGCAAACAATTTTGGTGAAGAAACAATATATCTTTTCGTTGACAATGATGGATTACAATATTTAAAACTTTCACCAATTTGTATATATAAAGCCTCTTTATGTAGTGTCAAAAACTGCTGCAACCTTTTAGAAACAGGTAACTGCCCAAAGTGAATAATAAATTCAGGTTCTAATCCTCTTTTAATATCATCATCTTTTAAAAAAGCATCATAACTATCAATAATAATATTACTAGAGTAATTTCTTAAATTTGAAATTGGGTCAGCAAGTATTGGTATTTTTAACCGTTCTCCTAGTTCTAAGACTTGTTTATGATAGTTTGAATATGCATCTCCACCACAAATAATAATTCCATTTTTATTTTTAAAAATGGAGGCATCCATGAAAATTTGATTTTCTCCTTCGCTGAATTCAAATTTGTTTTTTGCACGCCCTACAGTAAAGTTAAGCTTACTTAAATCTGGAGTTAAAGGGTCACGAATTGGTACATTAATGTGGATTACCCCATATTCTTTTGACATAGCACTTACATATGCTTTCTGCATCACCACACGTACATACCTGTACATACTTTCACTTTCCTCAGGAAGTGCCAGTTCTTCGTAATATTTTGTAAAGTTGTCGAATATTTTATTCTGATCAATTGTTTGTGGTGCCCCAACATTACGGAGTTCAGGTGGGCGATCAGCTGTTAAAACAATTAATGGTACTCCTGAATACTTTGCTTCCACAATGGCAGGTAAATAATTCGCCACAGCGGAACCTGAAGTACAAACTAATACCACAGGTCTAGCCTGTTCTTTAGCTATACCTAGCGCAAAGAAACCTGCAGAACGCTCATCAACATTTACATAGATTTTAAAATCATGTTCACAAAATAATATAGATATGGGTGTAGATCGTGAACCTGGACTAATTACAACTTCACGCACACCTAATTGATATAGTTCGTCAACTAACGCAGCAATATAATTTGTCATTTTTTTCTCCTCTTCACTATAAGCTTTCTATTATTGTTTTTAGCTTATCCTTTGTTTCAATATATTCGACTTCACAATTTGATTTATCTACTATTCCACATCCTGCATAGGCATATGCTATATTTTCTACAATCAGAGCAGATCTTATTCCTGCTACAAAAATACCATCCCCATTTTCATCCATTATGCCAATAGGCGCCGCATACAAGCCTCTTTCATGTTTTTCATATCTTTTGATTAATTCCAGAGCTTTATCTACCGGATTACCACCTAAGGCAGGGGTAGGATGAAGTCGTTTTACCCATTGAAGTAAAGTGCTGTTTTTATCAGTTCCATGAATAGCTGTTTGTAAATGATGCAGATTTTTAAGTGTTAAAATTCTAGTCTCATCGACAATCAATTCATCTGTAAATCTCTTCATAACTTTAACTATTGAGTCAATAACAATTTGATGTTCATGGCGATTTTTAGTATCCGTTAATAACGCCTCTTTCTGTAACTCATCATTCTCATTGCTTCGCAAAATAGTGCCAGCAAGAGCGTAACTTAATACTCTGTTTTTATCTTTTTGGACCAAAATCTCTGGTGTTGCACCTAAAAATGTTTTACCGTCCTTAAAATAACCAAATACAAAACTATTTATGCTTTGTCTCAAAAGCTTCTGTAATACACTTTCTACATTTATTAGAGCACCACATTCAATTTTAACTTCTCTTGAAATAACAACTTTATTTACCTCTTCTTTCGAGATTGCATCTTTTGCCGCAGAAAACATTTGTGTCCATGCTTCATAATCGTCCATTTCATATATATAAGAATGCTGGCAAACTTCCACTTCCCTATTTTCAATTTCAACTAAATCTTGAAAATAGTAAAATGTCTGTTTACCATCCTTTTCAACAAGATAATATTCAAATGCAACATTTTCATTACCAAATCCCGCCCACTTTTCATCTTTGATTGAATTAAAAAATGTCATTGATGAGAAAACATATAAATAATCCTTTATACTTTCATCAATAGAAACGGCTTTTAAACGTTTAGCCCCAAGAATCAACTCTTTTTTTATTGGATTATAGAATGAAAACTTTTCCTCGTTTTCAAAATGCCTCCAAAACGAAAGCGGATTATCTAATTTAATCTGTTTTTCATAATATTTCAAATTATACACCTCTATATTTAAATTATAATAAATTTTCTAATCTCTGATATACTAACCAATCGACCCATCAGAGTTATTTTATAAAAGCATCCTTATAAATTTTTTCTTTGTCTTTTTCTAAGCTATAACAACTTTTTTTACTGTTACTTTCATTATGATCACAATTGCTTCCACAACATCCTAATCCTAATTTAGACATTAAAAACATTACACCCATAAACATTAATACTGATATTATTGTTCCCATATCTACCACTCCATTCTTTTTTATATAACTTATTATAAAAAAAACTTATAAAGATTTTATGTAGAAATGAAGCATTTAAAGAAATATTTATAATGAATAAATTTTGTACGTAGTTTAATATGGACAATTGTTATAATTCAAATTGTAACAATTATGTGAAACACACAAGATCTCCATATCTTTTTAGTATAATATTTACAGTTGTGATTTTTCTCATAGAAAGGAGTTTTTACTATTTCGTATTTTACATTGAGGCTTTATGAAATTATGGGTATGTTAAACAGACTTTTAAGTGACCCTATAATGAATTTTTCAGAAAATCTAAATATACCTTTGATTGGTGTTTTCTTAATTGGGATTATTGGTTCAACCGCTCCATGTCAACTCACCACAAACCTTGGAGCTATTGGATTTATTACAAAGGATGGATCTACCAATAAAAATCTTTTTAAAAGTGCATTATGGTATTCACTTGGTAAGCTAACTATATTCTTGTTTTATGGAATATTAATATTATTATTTAAGGTTAATATACAAAGAGCATCTATACCTTTCTTTAGCTTATTTAGAAAGCTTATGGGACCTTCTGTAATAGTTATTGGGCTTTATATCTTAGGTGTTTTAAATTTAAAAGGATCTATTGGAAATTCATTTATAGCTAATGTTGATAATTTAACATATAAGTTTAAGCTATTTAATCCCTCATTTATAATGGGTTCACTATTTTCACTAGCCTTTTGTCCAACTTTATTTTGGTTATTCTTCGGAATTATTGTTCCTCTAAGCTTTAAATCTCCTTTGGGAATAATTTATCCTCCGCTTTTTGCATTAGGAACCCTTATGCCCATCTACTTAATATTATTATTGATTTTTATAGGAAAAACTAACTTTAAATCCAACATAACAAAATTCAAAAATATTCAAATCACAATTAGAGTTTTTGGGGGGCTTTTACTTATTATCTTTGGGTTAATTGATAGCTTTATATATTGGTAATTAAACATTAATTAGTATCATTAATACTAAATCGGAGGTGTTTTATACTTGAATGACATAACAGTATTATTAGCTTTCTCTGCAGGTCTTCTATCATTTTTATCTCCTTGCGTCCTTCCACTAGTTCCTGCATATATTAGTTATTTAACTGGTTCTTCTATAGAGGAATTAAAGGATGGCAAGGCTAAATTTTCTACTCTATATAATTCCTTTGGATTTGTGTTAGGTTTTTCTATTATTTTCATTTTAATGGGTGTTTCTATAACTTCTCTTGGTAAATTACTAACTACCCATAAAGATTTGTTTAGAAAAGTTGGAGGGACCCTTATTGTTGTTTTTGGTCTCCATACCCTTGGAGTGTTTAAAATAAAATTGTTATATCGCGAGAAAAGGTTTTTATATTTTAATAAAATTAAAGGCCCATTTAGTTCAGTAATAATGGGAATGGCTTTTGCTGCAGGTTGGACCCCTTGCATTGGTCCTATATTATCCTCAATACTCATCTATGCTACAAGTATGAACTCTGAGGGTAAAGGGGTTTTACTTCTGATAATGTATTCCCTTGGACTCGCTGTTCCATTTATTTTAACTGCCATGGCCATAGGGAGCTTTACTAAACAATTTAGAAAGTTTTCAAAATATCTACCTATAGTATCTACAATTAGTGGTTTATTAATGATAACAATGGGAGTTATGATCTTCATGAACAAATTAGCAATATTAAGTCAATATACAAATTTTATTAATTTCTAATAAAAGGAGAGAATAAATATGAAAAAATATCTAATAGTACTTATAGTTTCCATCGTTATAGGTGGCTCCATTTATACTTTAAACACCTATAATGCATCAAACTCTAAATCTAACTCATCTGTGGGAAGCACAGACAGTAGTACTACTCAAAATAATACCTCTATCCAACCTATCGTAACAAACCCTAATGCTGCTAAAATCAAGGCTATAGATTTCAAATTAAAAGATCTTAACGGTAAAGAATTGTCTTTAAGTGACTTAAAAGGTAAGAAAGTATTCCTTAATTTTTGGGCAACTTGGTGTCCTCCATGTAAAGCAGAAATGCCTGAGATTGAAAAATTATATCAAGAAACAAAAAATAGCAACTTAGTTATAGTCGCCGTAGAGATAGGAGAGCCTTTAAGCACGGTTAAACCCTTTATTGATAGTAACAAGTATAATTTTAGAGTGCTTATAGATCCTGATCAGAGTGTTGCCGCTAAATATAATATAACATCTATTCCAACTTCATATTTCATTGATGTAAATGGAAATATCGTTTCTAAAAGTATTGGTGGTATGAATATTGATCAGATGAAAACATATATTAAGACTTTAGATAAATAGTTAATGAAAAAAATAAATTCAATATCCATTAAATGGTACAGGGTACTGCTTTAAGTTTAAGCAATACACTTTATTATTGAAATTGAACATATTTTAAATAAAATAAAATAAAACAATATAATATAATGAATAATTAAGAGTGGGAGGTTGTAATGTTTGATATTGAATCAAGTGTGTGTTTTATAAATAGTAAGACATCTAAAAAAATGGTGAATATGTTTAATGAAAGATTAATTCCACTTGGTGTAACCAGGGTTCAGTGGATAGCTATGTATTATTTATTAAAATATGGAGACCTCAGCCAACATGAATTAGGAGAAAGAATGGACATTAAAGAGTCTACTGTTGCAAGGCTTTTAGATAGAATGGAAGAGGAGGGCTTAATTAAAAGATCTAAGGCAAGGGAAGACAAAAGAGTTACATATATTAATCTTACCCATAAAGGTAGAGAGAGAATTGAAGAGCTTTTACCAGAAGGACAAAAAATGAGCAAGCTTTTTTCAATGAGCATTACAGAAGAGGAAATCCAAGTATTTAAAAGAGCACTTCAAAAATTCCTGGGAAATTACTATCTATACCAGTAAAGGCTGGGCTTCAAATATTCGCTGTTATGCAGATTAAACTTGAAGAGTTTGTGCTAATAACACTTCTATTGAATATTATAATATTGAATTAATTTTTTAGGAGGAATATATTTGGTTATTACACCTGATGTTTCAAATCTATCTTTTAAAATGAGAAATGGTATTAAGTATTTTGAATTGATAGCAGAAAAAGTAAAACAAGAAATATTACCAGGCTTATATATAAATGGATTAGGATACAACGGTAATATACCAGGCCCTACAATACAAGTATATCCGGGAGATTATGTGAACTTAAGGATATATAATAAACTAGATGAACCAACAAGTGTACATTGGCATGGGTTAGACATACCAAATTTAATGGATGGAGTTCCAGGCGTTGAACCATCGCCACAAATATTATCTGGAAGTTATTTTGATTATTATTTTAGAATTATAAATCCACCAGGAACTCATATGTACCACACTCATATGGACTCAAGTAAACAGGAAATGATGGGGTTAGGTGGAGGTTTCATTATTTTAGATCCATATGAGACCGATAGGATAATCCAGAAAGATTATTTTATTATGCTTCATGAATTTCATCTAAAGGATCTCAAAATGCAAGAGGTAAAAAAAGGCACCTACGATATTGATCCCATGTCTCATGATTTCAATTTTTTTACTATGAATGGTAGATGTTATCCATATACTACACCATTAGAAGTAATGAAAGGAGATATGGTAAGAATAAGGTTAGGGAATATAGTATGGATCCTCACCCAATCCATATTCATGGGCACCAATTTTTGGTATCTGCATCGGATGGCAATACTATACCATGCTATGGTAGATTGAAGAAAAATACAATACTAGTTGCTTCAGGTGAAACCTGGGATATTGAGTTTAAGGCAAATAATCCAGGCGTATGGCCCTTTCACTGCCATATTCCACATCATATGTCCAATAATATGACTAGTAAAATGGGTGGTATGTTTACAACTATTGTTTGTAAATAGATAAGATATAGTAATACTAAACGGAGCCATTAAACCATATTTAGATTTATTGTATATAATGGTATAACTTACTCGGAAGTTGTTTCGCAGTCTTATATACTCGCGTAGCAATTATACTATTTAAAAACAATATAAATCGGAATTTGTCAACATAGTTGTCGCATTTTTTAATTTCAACCTTTTTATGATG
>NZ_CALEVF010000015.1 GCF_937920395.1 uncultured Clostridium sp.
ATTCTTACCAACTAATTAACTCTTTAAATAAAATTGATAATTACAATGATTATTCACTTTTTGTGCCAAACGACTGTAATCTAGCTATACCATTCAAAAATAATTTCCATATAAAAACCATTAAACAGGAAAAACAAGATAACTTTTGGAATGAGGTAAATGTATCAAACCCATTACTAGACAAGTCTATAGATATATACCATGTTCCTCAAAATGGTATTGGTTTACCTATTAACAAAGATTGCCCTTTCGTTATTACGCTACACGATATTATTCCATATAAAATGCCAGATACCGTAGGTGATCAATATCTTAAAATTTTCAATGAGAAATTTCCAAAAATCATTTCTCTGTGTGATGGAATAATTACTGTGTCCCAGTATTCAAAAGAAGATATTATTAAGGCTTTTAACTTTCCGAGGGAAAAAATATACGTTACCTATTTAGCTAGTGAAGATATTTATAAGCCTTATGACAAAACACTTAGTAAATATATAGTTGAAAAAAATTATTCTATTACAGGTGACTATATTTTATATATTGGAGGATTTAGTCCCCGTAAAAATATTCTTGGATTACTTGATTCATTTAGTATGCTTCTCCCAAGATTAAAAAAAGGGATCAAATTAGTCATTGCGGGTAGCAAAGGTAAATCATATGATATGTATATTAAGAGAGCACAAGATCTTCATATTGAAGATAAAGTAATCTTCCCAGGCTTTATATCTATGAACCATATACCCTTTATGTATAACGCCTGTGAGCTATTTGTGTATCCTTCGTTTTATGAAGGCTTTGGACTACCTCCAATCGAAGCAATGGCTTGTGGAGTGCCTGTAATAGCCTCAAATGTCACATCTATCCCTGAAATAGTTAAAGACGCAACGCTTCTTGTAAATCCATATGATATTAATGAATTAAGTGAAAAAATGTATAATGTGCTTCATGATGACGCCTTAAGGCAATCCCTTATTACTAAAGGATTAAAAAGAGCCTCTACCTTAACCTGGGATAATACAGCTGCAAGCACTCTAATTGCTTATCAAAACATACTAGAAGCAAACAAAATATAAATGCTTTAATAAAAAACATTAAACCCCCACCTAGTGTATTTATCACTAAATGGGGGTTTTAACAACATCAAATATGATGATTATTCTATCAATTATAATAATTATTAAAGTCTTCTAAAAACTTTTCTCTATCCTTTTTATACTCAACCTTTTTCTTTAATCTGCTTAAAAATATTTCTTCACTCCATTGTTTCTTCCTAGTATAATAGTCTTTAGATATACTATAAAAATCCTCAGGAAAACTAAGCATACCATAAAGCACATTAAGCTCCCTATCATCTAATGGATTTACCTCCGTATATCCCTGTAAAATATCACTACACTTATCTATATCATAACAAAAGTTCTTTATTGCTTTATTAATAAAATTACAAACGTCATGAACCCTTAAATCTACAACAGCATAATCAAAATCTAAAAAATAAACTTCTTCCTTATTAATTAATATATTATGGTGAGCTAAATCATGATGACAAAAAACGATCTTTTCTTTTTCACCACATAATTCGAAATATGAAGATTCATTAAGAATATTTATGCTTTTTTTTATATTTTCTGCGTAATATTCTACATTCTCTAAAAATATATCATCAAATTCATTTTTATTTTCATTTAGATTTGCTATACTTTTGAAAAACATAAGTTCATCTAATTTATTCTTATAATTTTGTATAATTTTACCACTCAAATAGCGCTGCTCATTCTTTGCAAGTAGCCTTTTAAATTCTTCCTTATCAATAAGTCCTTGTGACGCTTTATGAAGCTCAGCTATTGCTCTGGACGTAAGATTTATATCAACTGGATTACTGTACTCACACTCTCTACCTTCCACTAGATTCATAATACAATAAACATCATCTCTCCATGGAACATATATTAGCCCAGATTTCGTCTTTTCAAATTTAATAATTCTATCAAAATAATTATTCCTAATGTACTCAATACCATAATTAACAAATTCAAGTTGATCTTTACTGTAGTTTACTTTTTTTAAAACTTTATCTCCCTTATTGGTATCAAGTATAAAAACCTTTCTTACTGGGATAACATCATAAACTAAAAGATCAAATTTACTAAACAAATTTACATCTAGATCATATTTGCTTAAATATGCCTTATCTTTGTATCTAACGTCTAACATATTGTCACCTCTCTAATCTCCATTTTACTAATTTAGAATAAGGAATCTCCATCTTGGGCTAAAGCTTTTATAAGCCTCTGCGAAAATTTATCTTCATGCCACAGTCTTTTTCCTGTTCTATATCTATTACAACATTTCATGAACTCATGAGGATAAGAGATTAATGCTATTAAAAATTTCGAACTATTCTCATCCAACCCTTCAATATAACAAAATTCTTTAGCGAGTTTACAAAAATCAAGTTTTGCTCCTTTTCTTTTAAACCTACTAAGTAAAGGGAAACAATCCATTTCCACCATGTTGTAACTACAATTATCAAAATCAACTACATAAATAAAATCACTTTTCCCGAGGTTTTGAAAATTTGTATTTCCTAAACATATTTCGCAGCGCCTCATGCTTCTAGTTATTATTTCTAAATAATTTGATCCTTTCACTTCCCTAATACACGCTTCACCTCTATCAACAACTTCTTTTCCATATTTAATAATCATTTCTTCAAATAAATTTTTAGGTCCATCATTTTTAATGTTTTTTATATCTACACTTAACTTTTTAATAGATCTTTTATAGTCCTCTACGGTTTTACCAGTATTGTTATTTAATCTATTTCTAAGATAACCATTAAACCCCATACATTTTTCATGTACTTCATGAATAGCACTAAACTGCCTCATTATTGCTTCTTCTGATATGTCTACCTCTGTATTTTTATACTTAGATTCAATAACATCTGCCTTTTTAATATTCTTAAATATCATATAGTCAGAAAAATCATTGTATATGCTTATTGCCACCTGCACCACCTCAAATTCAATCTATTAATCAATTTATATATACTATAGCCTGGGGCTATTTACTATAGCCCAGCATCATTTGTTTTTTTTACAGCTTTTATCCATTTTTCTTAAAATTTCCTTTTGCTGAAATTCTAACTCACTAAGTTTTTTTTGTCTTCTTCTTATTTTTTTAAGTTTTTTAACTTCATCCTTCATATTATCAAGCTTCATATCATATTCCTCAACAGTTGATTCTTGCACTTCACTTATGTCAAATTCAGGTTCATCCATACTCATCTCTTTTTTACTTTTCCCCATAACGTTACCTCCCATATTTTATTTTTCTAAACTCATCAATAAGAATTTGCCTATCCACTTTATCCTCATTCATCTTTTCAAGTTTCTTTAAGAAAAACTCTTCTCCCCAATTCTTTTTTTCCCAATAATACTGAATTCCTATTTGCCAATATTCCTGAGGGAATTCCATAAATGCTGCCATTACCTCTATGTCACTTTTATATATCGAAAATGTCTCATCATACTCATCCATTATAAAAAGTGTATTTTCAAGGTTCCATTTACCGTTTTTCATTCTCCTTATTAGAAGGCTGCTTAAATCATGTAAATGAGTATCTAAAATGCAATAATCAAAATCAATTACACTCACTGCTCCACTTTTCTCAAGTAACACATTATGATGTGCATAATCATGATGACAGAATCCCCTATGTTTAATTTCTTCCTTCATCTTATTTACGTATTCACTTTTACACAGATTGTGTATTGATTTATTACACCTTGCAAGTTCACCCTCCATAATTTCCAGATAATTACTATCAAATTCTGTAATACATTCTTTTTCACTTATCCTTCTCTTAAAATCCAATATTTCATTTGAGCGAGTTTTAAAAGTTTCTATCCACTTAAGCCATGCTATTCTTGGTTTCATATCAGGTGTAACTTTAAAATTCAAACTTTTTTTATGAAGCTGTGCAAGTTTTGTTGTACATAGTTTTATTTCTACTAGGTTATCGTAGTCACATTCCCTTGCATCTACCCATAAAGTTAAATAAGCATATTTATTTTGGAGTTTTATATACTCCCTTTGATCAGTAGTTTCAATAATTTTAGGCACACTTTTAAACTCATTATTTTGCAAATGTTTTATAGCGCCAATTATAAATAAAAAATGTCCTAGTTCATAATTAACTACTTTTAAGCAATATATATTATCTCTAGTTTCTATTCTATAAACGTTTTTAATTTTCTCTATTTCATCAATGCGAAGAGAGTAATTATTCTTTACTATCTCCTTTACCTCTTGTATTCCCAAATCATTGCCTCCAAATTATTGTTCTATTGCAATATATGAACCTTTAGAATGATTTGTGCACAATTATA
>NZ_CALEVF010000016.1 GCF_937920395.1 uncultured Clostridium sp.
AGACTGTAAACTCATTTTTTGCAAGTAGATACTTTTAAGAACTTTAGTTTCCAAATGGATACCTTCTGTTTTAAATACCTACATATATTTATATTCCCCATATTTTAAAATATGATTAATTATTTTTATTATTTTTCTTATAATTATTATTTTATTATATAGTATAATGATATGATACCATATTGATACATACAAATCATAAAAATTTTTATTTTGTTTGATTTTATGATATAATTTTCTTATGTTAATTTTTAAGGAGCGTGAAATATATTATGGTCCCTGGTGGTACATGGCAAATTATATGTTTAATAATTTTATTATTATGTTCAGCCTTTTTCTCTGCTTCTGAAACTGCATTAATGACCTTAAGTAAAATAAGGTTAAGGAATATGGTAGAATCAGAAATAAAAGGTGCTAACATTATTAATAAACTACTTGAAAATCCAAGTAAACTTTTAGGTGGTATTTTAGTAGGAAATAACATAGCAAATATTGGAGCTTCTGCGCTAGCAACTTCTCTTGCAATTACATATTATAAAGATTCCGGGGTTGCTATTGCAACTATTATAATGACAATTCTTGTATTAATTTTTGCAGAAATAACACCAAAGTCATTAGCTGCACAAAACTCTGAAAAAATAGCTTTAAAAATTGCTAAACCATTAAGCGTAATTACTTTCATTTTAAATCCACTTGTCACATTACTAATTTATATTACAAATTCAATAATAAAAGTACTTGGTGGTGAAGTTAATAAAAGAAGACCTTTTATTACTGAAGAAGAATTGAAAACTATGGTTAGTGTAAGTCATGAAGAAGGAGTTCTTGAAGGCGAAGAAAAGCAAATGATTTATAACGTATTTGACTTTAGAGATTCACAAGCAAAAGATGTTATGACCCCAAGAACGGATATGATTGTAGCTAACTCAAACTCAACCTACGCAGAACTTATAAATATTTTTAGGCAAGAACAATTTTCAAGACTTCCTATCTATAAAGACACTATTGATAATATCATTGGAGTTTTATATATTAAAGATTTGATTTTCTTTGAAGATGGAAAAGATGAATTTAAAATAGAGAAACATATGCGAGAACCCTACTTTACCTACGAATTTAAGATCACTGCAGATTTATTTGCAGATATGCGTCTAAAACGAGTTCCTATATCAATTATACTTGATGAATATGGCGGTACTGCTGGAATTGTTACATTTCAAGATTTAGTAGAAGAGATTGTTGGAGATATAGATGATGAATATGACGACGATGCAGACCAAATACAAGTTATCAAAGAAGATGAATTTATTGTAGCTGGTGATACTAAAATAAGTATGGTTAATGAGATGATAGGATTAAATATTGAATCAGATGATTTTGACTCAATAGGAGGTTTCGTTACAGGGCTACTTGGTCGGCTTCCAAAAACAGGTGAAACAATAAATTATAATGATACAAAATTTATTGTGCAAGAAGTAAGTAAAAACCGTATAGGAACATTAAAAGTTATAACTTAAATTATCTCCTACAGCGTTAATCTACAATATTTCTCAAAAAACAAGAAGACCTAATGCTTATTAAAATTAGCATTAGGTCTTCTATATTGTTTTAAATTATTTACTACAATATTTTTCTAGGAATTGGACTTTTCAATTTTCTTTCTATAGCATCTAAAAGAAATTTGTCTTTTGGCGCTGAAAATAAATAGGTATATCCATCCTCTCCAGCTCTACCAGTTCTACCAATACGGTGAATATAGCTCTCCACAGTTTCTGGCATATCGTAATTATACACATGATCTACTCCATTTATATCAAGGCCTCTAGCAGCAACATCTGTGGCAATCAAATATTGGATATCACATTTCTTAAAATCTCTCATTATTTTTTCTCTCTTTGATTGTGTTATATCAGAGTGTAATTTTTTGCAATTATACCCTTTTTTATAAAGGGCTACCTCAAGTTCATCAACTCTTCTTTTCGTTCTACAAAATATGATAGCCATAAACGGATTATGCGCGTCCATTACCTTACATAAATCTTCTTGTTTTTTTCTGTCTGTAGTTTCTATTAAAAATTGCTTAATGTTCTTAAGTGTTGCTTCTTCTTTTTTAATAATTACTTCTATAGGATCATTCATATACTTATATGCCATTTTTTTCACATCTGAGCTCATAGTTGCTGAGAAACATAAAGTCTGTCTGTTTTTAGGTGTTGTTTCCAAAATATTTTCAATGTCATTTTTAAATCCCATAAGTAGCATTTGATCTGCCTCATCTAACACTATAGTCTTAAGTTTATCAAGTTTTATAGTACCACGCCTAAGATGGTCTAGTAATCTACCTGGTGTTGCAATTACAAGATGAATATTTCCTTTTAGTTTTTTGAGTTGCGCCCCAATATCTTTACCACCATAAGCAGCTAAAATATTTAACTTTTTAATTCCGTCGATTTTCTTTGCTTCCTCAGTTATCTGAATAGCAAGTTCCCTTGTAGGTGTCACTATTAATCCTTGGATTGTATCGATATCTTCTGACATATTATCAAACATTGGAAGTAGAAATGCAAGTGTCTTTCCAGTACCTGTTTGTGCCTCTGCTATAATATCGCAGCCTTTCTTTATTAATGGAATACTTCTTTCTTGAACTGGAGTTGGCTCAGTTATTCCTTGAATTTTAATCATACTTAGAATATCATCATTAAGCCCTAATTTTTTAAACTTTATCATTTTTATTTACCTTTCTATTTCAAAATTATTTTATTATTTTTTATACATTTTGTTTATATAAACCTATTTATACAAACCATTTAATTATAACAGACATTAATTATAATAAAAAGGATTATATAAAATGCATTTTATATTTACAATCTTTTAATAGTAAATTACATACTTTACTATTATATATATAATGCTATACTTATGTACACATAGTCGATGTTCCACTAATATTTACTTCTAGACTACAAATAATATATTTATAATATAACGAAAGAGGCGATTAATAATGTCAAAATTATTTAGTAATTTTAAAATAAAAGATATGGATTTAAAAAATAGAATAGTTATGGCTCCAATGTGCATGGATTCTTGTAACGATGAAGATGGTTTAGCAAACAACTGGCATCTTATACATTATTCAACTAGATCCATTGGTGGCGTGGGTCTTATCATAATAGAATCAACAGGAATTCAGCCCGGCGGTCGTATAACTGATAATGATTTAGGTATATGGTCTGATAACCATATTGAAAATCTATCAAAAATAGTTGATGAATGTCATAAATATGGATCTAAAATAGGAATTCAAATTAATCATGCTGGAAGAAAATCTGAAACTCTTTCATATCCAATTATAGCTCCCAGCCCTATAGCTTTTAATGACGATTATAGGCTTCCAAATGAAATGACAAAAGAAGATATTACTACTACTATAGATTTATTTAAAGATGCTGCTAAACGAGCGTTAACGGCCGGATTTGATTTGTTAGAATTACATGGTGCCCATGGGTACTTAATAGATGAATTTTTATCTCCACTTACCAATAAAAGAAAAGATGAATATGGTGGTACAAAGGAAAATAGGGTAAGATTCTTAAAAGAAATTATACAAGCTGTAAAAACAGTTTGGCCTGAAACTAAACCACTACAATTAAGAGTATCAGCTGTTGACTACGAAAAAGGTGGAAACAACGCAAAGGAAACATCATCACTTATAAATCTTGTAAAAGATATGGGTATAGATATAATAAATGTTAGTTCTGGAGGAACTGTACCTGCAAAAATATTTACCTATCCAGGATATCAAATTCGTTACTCTGAAACAATTAGAAAACAATGCAATATTCCAACTATAGCAGGTGGTCTTATCACTTCACCTTTAATGGCAGAAGAAATATTAAACAATAAAAGATCAGATTTGGTGTATTTAGGAAGAGAACTTTTAAGAAATCCATATTGGGCATTTGCAGCCGCCAATCAATTAGGTGATAATATCAAGTGGCCTATACAATATGAACGAAGCAACAAAGTAAATAAAAATGGATTCTAACATAAATTGGGATTAAAACAGACTCACTTTAATATAAATCCCAGTAGAATAAATTATCATTCTACTGGGATTTATATTTTAAAAGCACTATATTTTATTGTCCATATTAATTCTTCCATCTTTTATTTCAATCATCCTATCGGTTTTTTCTGCTATCCTTAGATCGTGTGTAATAATTATAAAAGTAGTCTTAAATTTTTGGTTAATATCTTTAAGTATAGTATAGATATTCTCTGTTGACTCGGAATCTAGATTTCCTGTCGGCTCATCTGCAAGTATTATTTTAGGGTTATTGATTAAAGCTCTAGCAATAGCAGTTCTTTGCTGTTGTCCACCCGACATGTTTGATGCTAAATTATCCTTAACTTTATAAATTCCAACCATATTCATAAGTTCATTGGCTCTTTCTATAATTTCTTTTGGTGGTTTTGGATTATTCATCATATATGGGATAAGCACATTCTCTAAAGCAGTAAATTCTGGTAACAAATAATGAAATTGAAAGATAAATCCTATAGTCTTATTTCGAAGAGCAGCTAAAGCATTTTTACTCATACTATCTGTTCTTTGATTATTTAGATAAACCTCTCCACTAGTCGGTTTATCTAATGTTCCTATAATATTTAATAAAGTAGTTTTGCCACTTCCTGATTGTCCTATAATTGAATTAAAAGATCCTTCTTCAAAACTTAAGTTTGTATCAAATAAAACTTGAGTCTTAACAGCTGACCCATAAATTTTATTTACATTTTTTAATGTAATAATATTAGCCATTCTTAATCACCTCAATTGGTTCTAATTTTGATGAGTTTCTTGCTGGTATAAAAGCAGCTATAGTTGCCGAAAGCACTGCTATTACCCCTGATATAGCAATGAATTTATAGTCTAAATAAAGTGCTATTATTGGTGTACCATCAGGATTTAAAGCAAAGCTCGTAAATCCTATCATAAGCGTAATACCTAGTGTTATTCCAAGTATTGCCCCAGCTACTCCTAGTAAAAGTCCTTCATACAAGAAAATTTTACTAGCATCTCTATCTTTTATGCCTATAGCTTTAAGAATTCCAATTTGTTTTGATTTCTGAACCACTGTTACTGCAAGCACACTTGCTATTCCAAGAGTTACAGAAATAAGTACAAATACCTGTATCATCAAACTAGATACACTTTGACCATTAAGGCCACCAAGTAATTCTTCATTTTGGTCTTTCCAGTTTTCAACTTTTATATTATTATCAGACAAATTTTCCTTCACTTTTGTTGAAATTTCATCGGCCTTAAATACATCTTTTGAATTCAACTTCATTTCTATAGAAGTTATCTTATTTTTAAAACCAAATATATCCTGTGAAGTCTTAAGGCTTGTTAAAACCCATGATTTATTTATATTTGCTACTTTTAAATCATAAAAACCAGTTACTACGGCTTCTTTAGTATTTCCATTTGAAGTAACTAACGAAATTTTATCTTTTATTTTTAGATTTAACTCCTCTTGTAAGTTCTTTCCTATTAGTACCTCATATGATTTCTTTGGAATATTCCCCTGATATATTTTAGATTTTATATTATACAAGTCCTTGTCATCCGTTAAATTTAAACCTCTTATAATTATTGGATCAGTTTTATCACTAAATTTGATAAATGCAGGCGAATCAGCGGCCGGTGATACTTTTTCTATTCTACTATCTGTCGCTTTTACTTTCGTTATTTTTTGTTCCCAATTTTCTATGGTTTTATCATCTTTATTAGAGGATATAGTTATTTGAGAAGAATTTCCTATAGTTTTATCTATTAGACTTTTTTGCAATCCTTGTATAAGTGAACCTATAAAAATTTGCACTGAAACACCAATAGCTATTCCTATAATTATTAGAAATGTTTGTCCTTTACTAGACTTTAAAAATCGTACAGCAATTTTAAATGGTAAATTCATTTCCTTTTCTCCTCTCTAGAATTTTCAAGTTGTATAATACACTAATATAATACTGTTAATTACACAACACTTTTTATTAAATAATATTATTAATTATACAATACAATATATTTTGTGATTTGTAAATATTAATCTTTAATAAAATTCATTATAAAATATCAACCATATGTATACCATTTTTTTTTGTGTCAATAATTATAATGTGATATTACAATTGAAAGGAGCATTTTAATGAAACGCATTATTAAATTAATAAGTGATGAAACTTTAGTTAAACAATATATAGAAAAAGGCAAAGGACTATTTAATGATGGAGAGATTGATAAAGCATTTAAAAATTATAATAAGGCAATTTTACTAAACAATAAATATTCTTTAGCATATTTTGCTAAATCTGATGCTCTTCTAGAACTATATGAAGCTGATGATGCTGAAAAATGCATAAAAGATTATCTTAGATTAGTTCCGAATGACCCTAATGCTTACTGGAAATTAATTGAAATAAACGATTTAACAGGGGACTTTGATAAATGCATTTCTTATTGCGAAAAGCTTCTTGAAAATGATAATAAAGATGTTTTCATCTATTTGAAAAAAGGAGAGTTCTTAGCTATTCTCAATAATTTTACAGAGGCATTAGACTGTTTTAATGTTTGCCTTAAATTAAATCCTGCTTTTTACGATGCTATATGTGGCAAAGCCAATGTTTTACTCTCTCTATCCAATAAAGTAGGGGCTCTTCAACTCTATAATAGAGCAATCTGCCTTGATAACACTAGGAGCATTGCATATTTTGGAGCTTCTGAAGTATGCGTAGTTATGGGAAATAGCGTAAGTGCTTTGTTATTTGCAGAAAAAGCATATGAAATAGAACCTAAAAACGAATGGTATAAGTGTCATTATAACGTATTGAAAAATATGTATTTGGACATTAAATAATTAATTACCCCTACTTATTATAGGTAGGGGTAATTAATTATTTAAACATGTACATCGAATCTTGTACTTTTCTTAAATGTATATCATAATCGGATACAACGGCTTTTACCTCTCTCATTAAACTATCATCTAAATCCTTATTTTGCTCTATAAACTTATTACCCTGCTTAATTCCCATTTTAATTGCAGCCTCAACGTGTTTACAAACTTCAACATCATTGCTTGCAGGTACAAGCTTAATTTTCTCAACAACCTCTGCCATGGTACCAATTATTCCAAGAGTATCTGTTGCATTACCACCCAACTTTTCTATTCTATTAGTAATTGCATCTTCATGCCTTTTAAAGGATTCTATAATTTGAGAAAGTTCCTTTTTAAGTTCTGGATCCTTAACTTTACCCAAATAATCTTTAAAAGTAGCACCACCCATATGAATTCCCTTTAAAAATTTATTCATTTCTTTTATATCATTATTTATAACCATAATCTCACCTCAGTTTATTGTGAGCATTAGTTTATTTTGTTATACGTTTTACTTTATAAAATATTTTATAATCATTCCTTCATCTCAAATAAACCATATATTTCATCATCACTTAACGTTGTAAATCCTTCGCCACTAGCCATTTCATCTCCCATAAGCTCTGATATGAGCTTTTTCTTTTCTTCTTGAAGCAAAAGAATTTTTTCCTCTATTGTCCCTTTGGCTATAATCTTTATAACACTAACCACATTTTTTTGTCCTATTCTATGGGCTCTATCAGTAGCTTGTTCTTCCACAGCTGGATTCCACCAAGGATCGAAATGAATTACTACATCTGCTGAAGTTAAATTTAGTCCCGTTCCTCCAGCTTTTAAACTTATTAAGAATACAGAATCTTCTCCCTCATTAAATGTTTCTACCAAGTCCATTCTCTTTTTAGATGGCACAGAACCATCCAAGTAGCAAAATGTAATCTGCTCTGCTCTAAGCCTTTTTTGTATATTTTTAAGTACAGATGTGAATTGCGAAAAAACGAGTACTTTATGCTGCTCATCCTCGCATTTATGAAGATGTTCAACAAGAGCTTCTATCTTTGCACTTCCTCCACTATAATCATTTAATAATATAGCAGGATCTAAACATAATTGTCTTAACTTGGTAATATATGAAAGTATCTCTATTTTACTATTCTTAAACTCATCATTTTTTACCTTATTTTTAATAAGCTCCATTGCATGGTTTGCATATGTCTTATAAACTTTTTTTTGCTGGTGTTTTAAATTAACCATTAATGTTTTTTCTATTTTATCAGGCAATTCCTTCAAAACATCTTTTTTTCTTCTTCTTAAAATAAATGGTTTTATAAGTCTATTTAGGTCCTCTAGCACCTCTGGGTTTGCCTTAAGTTTCTTATGATACCTCACACTAAACATTTTTTCATCATATAAGTATCCTGGCATTATAAAATCAAATATAGACCACAAATCCATTACTGAATTTTCTATTGGAGTACCTGACAATGCAAATTTTGTCCTAGCTTTTATCTCCTTAATTGCTATTGCATTTTGAGAATGTGGATTCTTAATATTTTGAGCTTCATCTATTATGCAGTAATCAAACTCTAATGACGCGTAATTTTCTAAATCCCTTTTTAATAGATTATATGTTGTTATAACGACGTCAAATTTCTCTATGTTTTTTATTACCCCTACTCGTTCATCCTTTGGTCCACTAATTGCAGCTACCTTTAATGTAGGTGCAAACTTTTCAAATTCACTAATCCAATTATATATAAGAGATGTAGGTGCTACAATTAAGCTCTTACTTTTCTTGTTTGATAATATAAAAGTAATCGCTTGAAGAGTTTTACCAAGTCCCATTTCATCTCCGAGTATTCCACCAAAACCTAAATAATCTAATGTTTTAAACCAATTAAATCCAACCTTTTGATATTTTCTTAATGTACCTTTTAAATCATCTGGCTGATTAAAATTCAATTTTTCAATGTTTTTGAGTTTATTGTGTACCTCTTCTAGTTCTTTTTTACCTTTTATATATCTAATATTATTATCTTCTAAATAGCTATCTAAGAAAACACCTTTACCTTTTGATATTTCAATATGATTATCAAAACTGTTAGGTGGGGTTATCACATCTAAAAGCTTTAAAAATTTATTGAGCTCTAATTCCTCTAAATCAAGGTACTCACCACTTTTTAGTTTGTAATATTTGATGTTATTCCTAAACGCTCGCAAAATATGAGTAGTTTCTTTTGGCTCAATGTCCCCTATTTTAAAATCCATTTCAAAATAATTATATTTTCCACTTTTAATATTCCCACTAATTCCTTTAGTCCCTAAGGATTTTATGCCCTTGAAATTTTGAGAATAATATACTTCTCCCCTTTCTTGAAGCACTCCTATATCACTTTTAAAAAATTTGAATATATAATCTTCTTCTCTTAAAAAATAAAATATATTCTTTATCTGGGCGAACCCTAACGCCTTTAAAACTCCTATCACCTGAGCCTCTTTTTTAGAGTCTCTATATATAATTTTTTCATCACAATCCTCAAAAATATTAAACTCAAACGTTCCATACTTAACCTTTAAAGTTAATGTAATATCTTTCCCTATTTGGTCAAAATAGAAACTAATTTGACATTTAGCCATTATTATTTTATCCTTAATAGCTTTAGACAACACAACACTCGGTGATAAAAGATTTAGATTTGGAATTAACCTCCTTAATATAGTCTCTTCGTCAATGCTCTCCATAGTTACAACTTTTGCCTCATTAAAAATGTGTAGGTATGGATTTATTTTATAGCAGAAATCATAATCAGGAAGATATATATTGCTTCCATACAAGAATACATCATTCTTAGATCCTAAAGAAATTGGCATTCCACTTGATGACTTTAGTACATAAGTATCTTTAATCAATTTCAAATCAAAATCAAGGGGTGGAGCTTCATATAAAATTTCTGTATCAACTGGTCTATAAAAAAAACCGTCATTTAAATAAACCCTATGCTTAGTTATAATTTCAAAAAACTCTCTTATCAAATATTGAGGTATTTTTATGACTTTCCCATCCACATATCGATCTTCACTTCTATGAATATTTCTTTGTTCTCCCTCTATGGTCTTTAACATTTCAATAAAGTCAATAAGCCTTTTATCTTTTGTACTCAATTTTTGATCTTTCATATTAAATGTGAAATTTTTACTATAACTTATAGGAATATTATTATAACATGCTAATATAAAGTGGTTAATATCTTTTAAAACATAAAGATTACTTGAAGTCATAGAAGTTAGACCTATCTTAAATTCAGCTGTAATGTCGCTAGTCCACTGGTTTTTATTTATATAAACCTCTATTTTAGTCTCATCCTTTTGTTTTTCATCACCTAAAAGCATAGATAATATATTACTTTTATTCTTATATGTAATTGGTTTTACCACATCATCTTCTCTTAAAAGAGGGTGGTTCGCCAAGTCCTCTAATGCTTTATAAAATGTTGCAACCAAATGTTTACAACAATAATTTTCTTTTTTAAACTCATTATTTTCAAAATCAGCACAACTACAAAATGTAGAAAAAATACCTCTTCTGTCTGCATCAACTTCAATTTTTGTGTGATATTCATTAAAAAGTTTCTCTGAAATTACATTGCCATCTACACTTATTAGTTTATCTACATTTGTAATATCAATAGAAGAAACTAAATCATTATTAAGAACTCTTTGCCCTTTTGATCCATTATTACCACTTGTTCCTTCATTAAATATTTGTAATATCATATCCTCATTCAACATATTTTCTCCCTAAATAAATTTTATAATCCTCTAATTATACCATAAATTCGAAAAGAACATAAAATCTTCATTCTATGTTCTTTTCTAAAGGACTACTTAGGTTTTTTTATAGGCACTATTATTTTATCAAATAAATTTTTATTATCATTTATTTTAGTTTCACTTCCAACAACGCAATGCAACTTCTGTTTTATTACTACATCTAGAAGATCTGCTAATTCTCTTATGTCACTGGCCGTCGTTGTTAATACCTCATCACGTATTTTTTGGATGTCCTTTTGTGTAGTACCTGAGAAATACATATTATCACCTAATATTCCTTTAGCATACGGCCCTTTTAAAGAATCCATGCTTCCTATAGTTCCTATTATATAATTAGTCATTTCCTTATCATCTGCCCTAAAATTTTTCAAAAACTTTACTACCCCATCAAATGTATCCAATGTTTCCTTTAAATTTGGGTCACGATAAGAATAAAGTAATACTTCATCTTTCGTGAAACTCATAGAACCACCATAAGCACCACCTTTTACTCTAAGTTCCTTCCATAGATAATCACTGTTTAAAATATTTTCAAGAACTTTCATATGCCCATTATAGTTATATCCTAATTTTTTAAAATTTCCAGCCTTAACCACATATTGCACTTGAGATGGAATAATAAATGCCTCGTTTTTATTTGAAAAATCAAATTTATAAACTTGTTTAGTAAATTTCTTATCATTAATTTTTTCTTTGAATTTGTTGAAATTATAAATGAATTTTTCATAATTTGCCTCATCTCCTGTGTAACTAACAACTAATCCTTTCTTATTAAATACAATATTACTAACATCATTTAAATTAGTTGTTATTTCATCAACGCGTGATTCATAATTATCATCTAAATCACAAAGAAAATTGTAATAAGGAATAATATTTAGGTCTTTATACTTACCGCTACTAGATAAATAAGATAATGTACGATTTATTGCCAGAGTATTTCCTTGATTAACAAACATTGACTCATAATTTACTCTTAATGTTTTAATTAAAGCCTTCATGCGTAACTTATCATTAAATATACTATGATTCATTATCTCGCCCATTAGATCAAACGCTTCTGGCAATTCACTATTAATTGAGCTTGAACTAATACTCATTTTAGGCACATATTCATCACTATTAACATTACTCTTAAATGCCGTTGAATTAAAAACCATACCACCTGTATACTTCATCATTCTATTTGATATTTGCATAGAATTATATTTTTCTGTGTTAACATTACCTAAAATACTAGCGAGTAGTTTTAGATATAGAACCTTATTTTGAGGAACATTTGCACTATCAAAATATAAATTATAATAAGTCATGCCATTAGTAAACATTGGGTGACTTAATACTTTTGTACCTTGCTCTATTTTTTCTATTGTTGGAATTTCCTCTTCTTTTAGTTTTATATCTTTGCGGGTTAGCACTGGTAATTTTGATAAATTTTCTTTTGTATCTACTGCCCCCTGCCACTTTTTTAATTCGTCTGAATCTTTTTTAATAGTAGTTAATTGGGTTTGTGATAATGATTTTCTATAAACTTCTAACTTATTTTTTAACACTTCTTCTTTTACCTCATTTAATCCATTTGATGGTTTTAACACAACCAATGAATTATGTTCATTATCTAACAAATATTTTTGTACTAACTTTTCGAAGTACTTATCAGATAATTTAGATTTTATTTTTTTTAGAGAAGGAGTAATCTCTAAATACTCTGTTGGACTAATATCATAATTCCAGGAATTCAAAGCAGCTAGCATGTAATTCATTCCTCTATTTGCATCTGAATTTTGAGTACGTAAACTTAATTCTAAAGCAGTTAATACCGAATTTACAGTTTCTTTATCAAAACCATCTTTCACAACTTGCTTTAATGCATCATCCACAAGATTTTTAAATTTATATTTTTGTGATTCATTTGCATTAGTTGCAATTATGCTAAAAGTTGGTTGCATTGTTGATGGATTATAACTGGCATAAACGTTTGTTCCAATGCCATTCTCAACCAATGTTTTTCTAAGCGGTGATGATTTAGTATTTAAAAGTATTTCTTGCAGTATTTGAAATCCTAAAATATCCTGCGCATTTGGAACCTTATCAATCACATAATTAGATGATAAATAAGTCATGTTTGATGTGCTTGCAGCCTTCGCTACAGGATATAATAATGTTTTTTCAACTTTCTTTTCATATCTATTTTGCAATTTAATTTTACTGTCTACATTTACTCGTTTTGCTTTACTCAGATATTTATCATTCATAAATTTTAACGAATGATAAATATCTAATTTCCCATATAAATATATAGAGCTGTTTGATGGAACATAATATTTTTTATAAGTCTTTATAAATTTTTCATATGTTAAATCTGGTATATTTTCAGGATTACCACCAGATTCATATTTGTACGAATTATCATTAAAAAGCGATTGATTAATAGCATTGGATAGCAATACTTGTGGTGAAGAATAACTACCTTTCATCTCGTTATATACAACCCCATTATAATTTAGTTTACCAGTTTTGCTATTAATTTCATAATGCCATCCTTCTTGTTTAAGTATTTTTGGATCCTTAGATATATTAGGATAAAATACTGCATCTAAATAAACGCTCATTAAATTATTAAAATCCTTTTCATTCTTACTAGCTACTGGATACATTGTAAAATCTGGACCTGTAAAAGCATTTAAAAATGTGTTTAGAGATTGCTTAGTCATAATTAAAAATGGGTCTTTAACAGGATAATCCTTTGATCCACATAAGACAGAATGTTCAATAATGTGATTAACACCAGTATTATCATTAACTGGTGTTCTAAAACTTATAGAGAATACCTTGTTTTCATCCTCATTTTGTAAATAAATTAATTTCGCTCCACTTTTATTATGCTTAAATATCATAGAGGTAGATTGTATATCTGAAAGCCATCTTTTAGATTCAAGAACAAACCCTGATATATTATCACCAACTTTAATTTCTTTCGTGCCACTAATTATCTCCTTAGTATTGCTAAGTTTTAACTGTGACCCCTGTGTATCTTGTACAATTCGTGCTCCTAATGCGGTTTGTGCTCCTGACATGACTTGCTTACCTAGCGCCACTTGCATCCCTAGAACATTACTAAATATATTTATAAATAATGCTGTTACAAGCAGTATAGATATTTTTTTAGTAAATCTTTTCATTCTCATTTTGTTCCCCCTCAAATATAAAAATCCTTACATAACTATTGTTTTTCAATGTTATAAATAGTATGTTTTATTTGTATTTTTATATTCGAGACAATAATTAGTATATCTACTATATTATTGATATTTATAAGTTTTTTCTTAATTTTATTTTTTATGTTTAGTATTTTATAAAACAAAAAAATCTAGCAGAGCCTACCTCTACTAGATTTTTTTATATTTTAGCTCCTTAAAACTTATCCATATTAACCTATCAATTAAACTTGGTAGTCAAACTAAGTAAATTATGCATTTAACATATTAAGCATATCCTTCTTTTCTTTTGTAAACCTATTGTATACACTTTGCTTTACAGCTTGTGAACTATCTCTAAAATAAACATCAACCTTTTGACGTTCATTATATAAGTCGTTAATAATATTCTTATCATTATTTTTCAAATTAAGTTTTGAGAATACTGATAAAGCACCTGTAACCCCATGTTGAACTACTGTAGACAGTAAACTTTCTTTTAAAGCATCACTTTTCTTACTTATATCAAAACCATACTTTTCCTTTAAATCTGATGCTACTACATCATAATAATTTCCTTTTATACTACTTTGCTGCAATTTTAGAAATTTATCTTTATTAGATAATGCAATATTTGTCCAGGCTGCATCAAAATTTTCTCCAAATTTATTACCATCTTTGGCTTTAGCCTCTGTTAGCGTTTTATAAATCACCTTATCTTTTGTTTGTAGTGAGCTTATAAATGAATCTAAAGAACCACTCTTGGATGAAAATTGCCATGCCCCATAAGATTTTCCGCCATAATCACCTGGTGTACTACTTATTGCTGCTGGATTAAGATTAGATTCATATTTAGCTGCAGTAAGCCCTAATCCATTATCATTATTATCATTTGACAATGATTGGGCCGCATTTCTCATTGTATAATTAAAGTTACTCAGTGACTTTAATGCATCATCTAAACTATAAGAACTTTCATTAGAACTTTCATTAGACATTGCATTAGACATAATCTCTGTAATCATTGAATTTCCTGAACTATCCATCATCTGAATAAGCATAGTTTGAAATAATATTTTTTGATTTTCCGTTTCCTGATTAACACTGCTTGTACTTGTATTAGTGTCTGTAGTATCATTTTTCATTTTTAATACATATTGGTTCAACATCCTATTAAATATAATATCTGAAGATAATGCCATGACTATCACCCATTTTAAATAAATTTTTTCTATATATTTATTATCGTGTATTTCAAAATTAACTTTATTCTTAAAATTAAATTCTTATAAGAATAATAATAGTTCTTTTACACATATTATACTAAGTATGAATAATATGCAAAACAATGCCCATTATGTAAACGATAAATATTAAATAATATATACAATTTATTTTAATTATCTATTTAGATACTTTAATCTAATTCCATTCTTTTAGAATATTTTTCACTTTAATATTAAATAATATTCTAGAGCATGTCCCACTTAATTTTAATTTTAAAATATACTCATATTCTTCAAATTGTAATCCCATCTTTTGTTTAATTCTATTATGTAAAACATCATGAGTATGATCCAGTTCTTCATAAGGAATATCATCTATAAGAAAAAACTCTAATTCTTTTCCAGCAACACCCTTACTTTGAAAATTATTAGCCATTTTTTTAATTATGAACCACTTTTTTATATTTTCATATTCTTTAACCATTTTTTCTAACGACATATTATATATAGCTTCTTCTAAAAACGGAATTTCCTTAAAGCAATTTGCGTTCATAACGTTTTTCTCTATATCTCCAACAAAATAAAACATATTTTTTCGCCTCCGTAACTTGTATATGTAATTTTTCTATTATTCATTATAATTTTATTTTCATAAATATTATAACAAACCTCTGTTTTGTTTTCTATTAATTGTTAAAACCATTATATAAACATATTCACTTTTATAGCATTATTTCCTACTTTTGCTCCATTGTTATTTCCATTTTAAAGTGCTATTATTATTTTATGTATATATGAATGAGAAATTATATTAATCCACTATAAAAAATCACTTTTAAGTCTTGTAGATATATCTACTTGTTCATAAAATAAAATATGATAGGATATGAAATAATGAGTATAAAACATATTACAACACTCGCAGACACAAAATATTTGAAGCTCTACGATGCAAACTATATTAACAAAAACGGAGAATACAAAAATTGGACTATAGCTTCTAGAAAAAACCTAGATACATTAAATAATATCTATTTTAATAAAGCAGAGTGTGCTATAGATGCTGTTATAATTATAGCAACTCACATAGCTGAAGATAAATTAGTGATTATAAAACAGTTCAGAGTCCCTCTTAATGATTATGTTTATGAAATCCCTGCTGGACTTATTGATCCTGGTGAAGATTTTAAAACTACTGTTGGTCGTGAACTAAAAGAAGAAACAGGACTTGATTTAATTAATATTGATTATTCTAATACAAAATCACAGGCATACATTTCGACGGGTATGACAGATGAATCTGCTGCCCTAGTATATTGCACTTGTCAGGGAGAAATATCAAAAGATTATCTAGAACCTGATGAGGATATTGAAGTTATGCTATTATCAAAAGAAGAAGCTAAGCTTTTAATTAATTCTAATGAAAAGATAGATATTAAAGCTTTTCTTTCAATTCAGAACTTTATATTAAAATAAAAACAATTCCATCATAATAAATTTAATTTATTATAATGGAATTGTTTTTTATTTATATTATACATTTAATAACTTGTGAACCTTATCTATTATATTTTTTAAATAGATTATCTAGTGCTTCTCTCAAAAGAAAAGCTTCAGTTTTATCATTCGCCTTAGAGAGTTCAGATAACCTATCAAGTTGGGTTTTAGTGAAATAACTTGATTTTAGTACCATACTTTCTGCCTCTGAAAGACAAATTCTATTTTTGCCTCCTTTTTTAGCTCTAAAAAGCCCACTGTCGGCAACTCTAAAAAGATCAATAACATTTTTCGAATCGCGTGGATAACTAGCAACCCCAAAACTTAGTGTAATATTAATATTTACTGTTGTAGTTAATGTTTTTAAGTCAAAGGTATTATCTGATAAGTATCTTCTTATTTCTTCTAAATCCATAAAGCTTCTCTCTGCACCTTTTTTTACAAGTAATAAGGTAAATTCATCACCACTTCTATTTATTAAATCTGTATCAGATAAATTGTTGTTAAATATAGAAATAACCTTATCAATCACTTCATCACCCACAGCGTTTCCATGAATTGTATTTATATTATTTAAATTATCAATATCACAAGTTACTACGCTAAACGGACCTTCATTATTTTTAATTAGTTCTTTTGCCTTTGATGATATTTCTTCCATGGAAATTAATACTCTATCCCTCATAAATCCTCCTTTAAATACTTATTTTAAAATTTCAGAACTGGACGTCATTATTATTAGAGCATCATTCATTTTAGCAACTCTGTCCTCATTTGTAAGTACAATCAAATAGTCACCGGGGAAGATAACGGTAGATCCTTTTGGAAGTATTTCATGTTCTCCCCGCTTAACTGCTACTAATAAGCAATGCGATGGCCAATTGACATCTTTAATTCGTTTTCCATCTAATGATGATCCCATACAAACTACAAACTCTAATATAGACTTGTTTCTCTTATTATCGAAGGATATCTTTTCGCCTTGATTATGTAGAAACTTTTCAAGTAATGATTCATAAATAGGTTTTGATGCTAAAATATCAGCCACAATATAAGCAACAATAGATACAACAGATAAAGAAAGTAATTGACTAAAGGAACCTGTCATCTCAGTAAGTAGAATAATTCCTGTTATAGGTGCTCTAACTACAGCTGTAAAATATCCTGCCATAGCAAGTATTATAAAATTATTAATATAAATACTATTGAAATTTGCAAAATGCACAAGTGTTATTCCATAAACATTTCCTATTAAAGCCCCGATGGCAAGAAGAGGTAGAAAAATCCCTCCTGGTGCCCCTGATCCATAACACACCATAGTGAATAAAAATTTCACAAAGACTAAAACAACTAAAATTATTAACGTTGGATTTCCAGTAAATAGTGAAGTTATAAGTTCATTACCTCCACCTAAAACTTGTGGTAACATAAGTCCAAGAACAACTGAAATTAATAATGGTACTACAATTCTCATTTCTTTTGGAAGCCATGTTTGGGATGCATATAGATCCTGGGTTTTCAAAAGAATATTATTAAATAAAACACCTAAACCACCAATGATAATCCCTAATATAATTATATAAAAATAATATTTAAGTGGCAATATGGTTAGGCCCTTAAGAACAAAAATTGGTTTTAGGCCCAAAAGAGCACTAGTTACAAAGTCTGCTGATAATGCCGCAGATAACGCTGAAAGGAAAATCAAGGGTGAAAAATTTTTATGAACTTCCTCTAGTGCAAACATTGCTCCAGCAAGTGGAGCATTAAATGCAGCTGCTAGTCCTGCACTAGCCCCACTAGTCATAAGATATTTTTCTTCGATCTTTATTCTTTTAAATACCTTACTAAACCCTTGACCAACGGCAGCACCTAATTGAACAGAGGGACCTTCTCTTCCTAATGAAAGACCTGATCCTATTGTAAGAACCCCTCCAAAGAATTTACCGATTATGACTTTCCACCAATTCATATGTAGTTTTCTAAGTAAAACACCCTCCACTTGAGGAATTCCACTTCCACTAATCATTGGTTCATGTTTAACCATTAATCCTACAATATATCCTATAATTATTAAAGTTCCAATCCACGGTAAAAGAAGTACCGGATTTATAGATATTGCTTTGTAAACATAAGTTACAAAAATCCCTGCTTTTTCAAGCGTATAACGATACAGTACAACTAATAAACCTGTAATAATACCTATCCCTATACCTTCAAACACGAGCTTTAATCTAAGACTGTGCCAGTTGAATAAGGAATTATAGGTATTGTGTTTGTTTTTTGATTCCATTTTATGCCTCCATTACTAGATAAAATAATTGTTATGTTGTTAATATCTTTCAATTATATAAAATATATAACTAAATTATTCATATATATATAATAACATATATATGTTATTATATATATATATGCTAAACTATCTGCAACACAAATATAAAAATGGAGGTGAATTACATTTAATGTTTGCTAAGTATAATATTATAGAAATTTTAAATATAATTGAGAAAGACTCCTTTCAAAGCAAATCTGATTGTTATGTCATTATTCATTACTTTGAATGCTTTTTAAAAGTAAAATACAAAAGAAAATTTACAATTGATGCATATATTAAAGATGTTAAACAATATATTAATTGGTATTTTTCAAAAAGTGTGAATAGATTTTCTATATTAAGTAAAGAAAGCTTTAGTCAATATGAATTTTATTTGCAGTATATAAAAATGTATAAAAAAAACACCATAACATATAAAAAAGTAGCTTTACGAAAGGTTTACAAATTTTTAGTTGAATTTAATCAACAACACATTAATGAAGAATTTGATAATCATATTAAAAGCAATAGAAACCAATACAACTATTTAACAAGATCGTATATAAAGCTGTAATTCATTTATTATCCGCATTAGTATGATAAAATAATCCGCTAATTATCATTAAAACAACTTAAACTGGGAAGAAATAAAAAAGAAAAAAAGAGAAAATAAAATTTCTTAATAAAAAAACCAATAAAATAATTTGCATTATTTTACTGGATTTTCTTTGCAAGTTTACTATTTGATTTGTGGTTTTATTACATCTTTAACGTCTGTGTTCTCATTTTTTTTAGGTATTATCGAACCTTTTTCGCTTGCCATATTTGCAAGTACCATACTCATTATGCCTTCCATTGCATTAGGTGTTTTTCCATCAGCTCCACCCATTATAATAGTTTGAGGTACAAGTGGAGATTTACTTATCTTTAACGCCTCTGCAAATGCTATCATAACACTTTGCCTAACTTGTAAATCTGGGCCACCATATGCCTCAACTAAAGCCTTAGCTGCAGCTCCCTTTGCAATTCCTACCTTTGTTTCTTGCTCTGCAGTAGCATCTGCTACTGCTTTAATATTTAGAGCCGTTGCCTTTCCAACTGTTTCAAGTTTAAATGATTCTGCTTTTGCTTGAAATTCTACCTGTTTCGCATTAGCCTCAGCGGTAAGTTCAATAGTCTTCGCCTCCGCTGCAGCTTGCGCTTCCCTTGTATATCTCTCAGCATCTGCTTCTTGAGTTCTCTTGTATTTGTCAGCTTCTGCAAGTTTTTGAGTTTTAAACGCTAACTGCTCAGCAAGTCTTAATTCAGATTTACCCTTATTATCAGCAACTTCTA
>NZ_CALEVF010000017.1 GCF_937920395.1 uncultured Clostridium sp.
AAATTTCCAAGCATTGTACTTAATACATAATTGTCTTTTGGATTTAAAGTGTATAGTATTGTTTTAGGCAAAGAGTTACTATTTTCTAATGAATCTAATAATCTTGATAAAGGATAAGCAACTCCCTCATCATTAATAGAATCAAATCCAGTATCTGGTCCTAATTGTTTAAGCATTTTTGTATTATTATTTCTTTGTGCTGCAAGATGAAGTTGCATTGTCCACTTAAGCTCAGAATATAATTTGCCTAAGAATTGAAGTGTAAATGTTCTGTATTTACTTTCTTCATCTGGAGTTGCATGTTCTCCTTTTAATATTTTTACAAATATTTGAGATATTTCTTCTTTAGAAGCTTCCATATATGTTATGCTGTCCATTGCATGATCCGATATTCTACATCCAACTTCATGGAAAAATCTAACTCTTGATTCCATAGCTTTTAAGAATTCATCATAGCTTTTAATATTTATTTTAGAAGCTTCTTCAAGTTTCTTTATCCATGGAAGGAATGCTTCTTTATTTATTTGAAGTCCCTTGTCTGGCCTAAATGCTGGTAAAACCTTTACAGTAAATTTTGTATCTTTTTTAAGTTTTATATGATATTCTAGTGAATCTACTGGATCGTCAGTTGTACATAAAGCTTTAACATTTGACTTTTCAATTAAATCTCTTGCACCAAACCCTTCTCCATTAAGTAATAAATTTACCTTTTCCCAAATAGCTGGAGCAGTCTTTTCGTTTAAGACCTCATGTATTCCAAAATATCTTTGAAGTTCTAAGTGTGTCCAGTGATATAGAGGGTTACCTATAGCCATTGGCAAAGTTTTAGCCCATGCCATAAACTTCTCAAGATCGCTACCATTTCCAGTAATGTATTTTTCATCTATACCATTACTTCTCATAGCTCTCCATTTATAATGATCTCCATATAGCCAAGCTTCAGTTATATTTTTGAATTTTTTGTTATCATATATTTCTTCTGGACTTAGATGACAATGGTAATCAATAATAGGCATATCTTTTGCATAATCATTATACAAACTTATCGCTGTGTCATTAGATAATAAAAAGTTTTCATCCATAAATTTTTTCATATACTTCACCTTTCCCTTAATTATTTTTTTATTTTTTGTTCACGTTAACAATAACTAACCTTATGACTTTATTATAGCCTATTTTTTTTCATAATGCAACATTGAAATCGTTATCTTTTTTTTAATAACATCTTGTTATAGTTTAATTTTGTATATGTTTTTTATGCTCAATTTTAAACGCAAATAGTGCTCCACATATTCCTCCTATAATATGTGCAAATTGAGATATATTATCCTGAGAAAAAGTTCCTGCAAAAATTTCTCTACCAATAAATACGAAAAACACAATAATTAACGTTAATGGGATTCTCCCCTTCTTCGCATTTGTAAATGAACTTAAAATAATAAACATATAGACAATACCACTTGCCCCTAAAAGTGCATCATTTGAAAAAATCGTATTTATTAGCCCTGTAACTAATGCTGTTACGAGTATTAACTGCACTAAAACTTTTGAACCATACTTTTCTTCGAGCATTGGTCCTATTATTAAGATTATTATAAAATTACCAGAAAAGTGATTCCAATTAGCATGACCCAATATATAAGAAAATAATCTTATATATTGCATTGGGTCCAAAAAAGAAGTTCTGTAGTTTGAAAATATTACTCTATTAAGCATTCCATTTGTTAAATAGCTTAATAGATAGCTTACAAGTGCTAATCCCGTAAAAGTCAAAATAACAGGTGAATTATACTGAATTTTCTTTAGTTTCGCAAGCATTTTCTTATCCTCCATTTTTAAATATAACTTCTTAAGACTTCCTTTGTTTCTAAGTCAACAAAAGCCGCATTTACACTATTAAGGTATATTTGTTTGTAATCATCGAAGGTAATGTTAAATTCATCAAATAAAATTTCGCATTCCTTTGTCATATTTGTGTTTGATACAGTTCTATTGTCAGTATTTACTGTTACTTTTATTCCATCATTATAAAAATTATAAATCGGGTGGCTACATATGTCATTAACTGCCTTAGTTTGAATATTACTTGTTAGACACATTTCAAGAATTATTTTTTTATCTTTTACAATATTGTAAGCCTCAATACAATCTTTAATAAATACTCCATGACCAATTCTTTCTGCTCCCAAAAGCTCCACTGCTTCGAGCACATTTTCACCTATTCCTGTTTCACCAGCATGTATAGTTACTCTATACCCATATTTTCTAGCAAGCGCTATAGGTTCTATGAACTTTTTGCAAAACCCCTCATCTTCAGCACCACACAAATCTATAGCAACAACACCTTTGAATATATATTTTGCGCCGGCTTCCACAACTTCAAATGCTTTATCTTTTGACATAAATCTCATACAACAAAGTATTACATTTCCTTTTATATCATATCTTTCTTCTGCATCTTTAATTCCAACAATTACGCTCTCTATTACCTCACTTACAGTTAATCCCTTGTTTACATGAAGTAATGGTGCAAATCTTACTTCAATATATTTTACATTTTCTTTAGCACAGTCTTCAAGAAGCTCAAATGTAATTCTTCTTAAACTTTCTTTTGACTGCATTATTAAGTTTGGAATTACAAACATTTTTAAATACTCATCAAGAGACTTGCATTCCTTAGGAGCAGTCAATTCTTTTGTTATATTTAAAACGTCATAATTAGGAATACTTATACCCTCTCTCCTTGCTATATCAATTATCGTTTTAGGTCTAACACTACCATCTAAATGACAATGCAGATCAATTTTCGGTAAATCTTTATATTTCATATTATCCCCTTTCTTACTCATTTATCCTCAATTAAAATCATTTTTATAAATGAGTCTGACTTAATATCTTGCTACTAAGAGCACTGCCATCGAAACAAAGTATATGGCTAGTGGTATATATTTTGTTGAATCTTCAACTTTTGTATTTCTTATTTTTTCATTTATTACCGTGTATTTTTCATCTTCTACTATGTATTTCAAAGAATTATTACTTTCTTCTTGTTCTATTCCTTTAGTTCTACTATCTGCCTCTTTATATTCTTTAAGTTTTCTTAGGTTTGTATATAATATAGCTCCTCCTATTAAAAAGAATATTGAGGCTTGAAGTAATACTGCTACGAACCCAACATTTGCTTGCTGTGCTACTTTAGAAGCACTACTTTCAAGCCCAATGTTCATATAATTCATTAATGCCTTACTTATAATAAATGATATTGCATTGTTCGTTGCATGAAGTGTCATACTACCAACAAGTGATCCTGTATACTCCCTAACCAATAATAAAACAAGTCCTAAAAACATCACGTAAATTATTTGCATTACATTACCATGAAAAGATGCGAATATTGATGTTAATATAAAATATTTTACTTTTTTATTTACTCCTCCGTAAGCATCTAAAAAAACTCCTCTGAAGAATATTTCCTCAAAAAATGCTGGAAGTAAAACTACAACTAATAATCCTAGTAACGTTGAACTACTGCCTAATAGATTTGATATTTGCGTACTGTCTTTAATTGCTACAGGAAATAACTTCATACTTATTGAATTAATACCAATAGCAAAAATATAAGTACCACATGCTACAAATATAGTTAAATAAACCTGTTTTATTGACATCTTTTTTATAACCATTACATTTTTAAATTTTCTTTTAGTAATTAAACAATATAATAAAGCAATTCCACCAAGTGCTATTACACTAGCACTACCTGAAAGTAATAATGAAACATTCCCACTAATATGACCATTTAATCCAAATAAATGATTCGCGATACTCGGGACTAGGACAAATAATAGTAATGCCAATAATAATAAGCAATTAGCTAATAGTATTTTTTTGTTATTCATAATATAACTCCTTAAACTTTCTTTTTATTAACACCTTTTTTTGTTTCCTTTTAGATAAAATTTTAGCATTATAACTTATATAATAAGTCAATCGACGATAATAATCAAATTTTAAACCGTACCTTTTACAGTACGGTCTATAATGTTAATCTATACTATTTTTACAGATCGGAAGAGCACACGTCTGAAC
>NZ_CALEVF010000018.1 GCF_937920395.1 uncultured Clostridium sp.
TGTTTGTGTATTTAAGAGTTATTTTTAAATGGATTGGAAATAATATAATTGTTAATACAAAAAGAAACACTATTATAAATTTAAACATTACAACCTCCCAATTTATCCAATAATAGTTATTATGCTCAATAATCAATAAAAAAATCAATAAATTGTAATGTTGTATAAACATAAAAAATATTTTAAAGTTATGAAAAATTAAAAGAGGTGAAATCATGACAAAAAAATCTAAAGTGTATTTATCGTTATCTTTAAGTATGATTTTATTATTAACAGTATTAGTTCAAAGTGTTTATGCTGATGATCTAAATATTAATGCAATAAGTTCTATAGCATTAGATTGTGATTCAAAAGTTGTGTTATATGAGAAAAATGCATATAAACCTATTGAAATCGCAAGTACTACAAAGATAATAACTGCACTTGTTGCAATTAAATGTGGAGATCTGAACAAGAAAATAATTATATCAAAAAAGGCAGCAAATATACGTGGATCCGAAATAGGGTTAAAAGAAGGAGAGGAGATAACTTTAAAAGAACTATTATATGGACTTTTGATGAGATCAGGAAATGATGCAGCAATTGCAATTGCTGAGGGTGTGAGCGGAAGTGTTGATGAATTTTTAAAGCTTATGAATGAGTATGCCTTAGAAATCGGGTTATTAAACAGTAATTTTGAATCGCCCCATGGATTAGATAGTGCTAATCACTATTCAACGGCATACGATCTAGCTTTAATAACTGCAAAGGCTAAGGAAGTTAAAACTTTTAATGATATAGTAGGTTCAAAAGATGTTATTGCAGAGGAACATAATTTTACTAGAAGTTATCATAATATTAATAAAATTTTGTCTCTCTTGTCTAATTCAACAGGAGTTAAAACTGGATTCACAGGAAAAGCAGGTAAATGCCTTGTAACTTCTGTCAAAATTCAAAACAGGGATATTATTATTATTACGCTAAATTGTACCCCAAGGTGGAAAGAGACTGAAAAGATAAATAATTATATTGAAAAAACATATAAATACAAAAAAGTGGTAAGTAAAGGAGAGATTTTAGGAAAACTGATTTTGAAAAATGGTAATAAGAATGTAGAAATAGTTAGTAAGAGAGATATTATAATTCCAGTTAAGAATGATCAGAAAATAGAAGTGAAAGTTAAAAAACCCTTATATCAAGTTTATGCACCAGTAAATTATGGCGATAAAATTGGAAGAGTAGATGTATATGCAAATGATAAGCTTTTATTGACAGAAAGCTTGATGTCAAATGACAGTGTTAAAAGTAAAAATAATTTTAAAATTAAATTTGATAAAATTAAAAAATTTATTTTTCAATAAAAAAGAGTTATATTTGACTCTTTTTTTATTAAAGTTTTCTATATATATATTTACAATGCTGTATTTGACATGTTTACAGTTAGTTTAAGAAGAAGAAGTCCACATTAGGCATATCTTATAACACATATTATTCTAGACTACTAGGCGGCTTATATAACTCTTAAACCCATATCGATAAATCACATTATAAAATATAATCTATTAATATATTAATATCGAATTGTTTTTATATTAGTTATATAAAATTTATAATTTTATTTTTGTAAAATCATTGAAAGAATTGTAATTATCCGTTAAAATAGTCTTTGAAGAAAGGACTGATTATTTGAAAAATCTTTTTAAAAAATTATTACCGTTAGTATTAATAGGTTCTGTTCCTTTTTCTAATTTGTTTTATTGGACATTAAATAGTACTCATAGAGGTGTTTATAATCTAACTACAGATTTGGATAGATCGTTGCCACTTATAAAAATTTTCATAATACCTTACATGACTTTATGGTTCTTTTTGGCATTCTGTTTTGTTTATTTATGCTTTAAAAATAGAAAGGTTTATTATAAAATTATGATTACTTTATTTCTATGTTATGTTGTTGCTTTTATTACGTATTACTTTTTTCAAACTACAGTTATAAGGCCTATAGTTACTGGTAATGATATATTGTCAAAGATGATTTTATTTACCTATAATTCAGATGAACCATATAATTGTTTCCCAAGCATTCATGTTATTACAGCGTACTTGGCTGTTAAGGGGATTAATGCTACTAATGCTAGTAAGTCAATTAAAATTCCGGTTAATATAATAGGATTTCTTATTATTATATCTACTGAATTCGTAAAACAACATGTGATAATGGATATATTTTTTGCAATGTTTTTATGTAGCACGATTTATGATTTAGTTATTTATTTAGAACTTCAGTATGATATTTATATTTCATCAAAAACATTTAATTTGGATAAACAAGAAATTGAACAATAATAAAAGCTAAAAGCTACTGAAAATTCTTCAGTAGCTTTTAGCTTTTATACTATAACTATCTTATCATCTTTTAGTTCTACAGATATAGTTGAACCCTCGGTAAATTCATTTTGTAGATAGTGCTCTGCAATTTCATCTTCAATATATTTTTGAATAGTTCGTCTTAGTGGTCTTGCTCCATATTTATCATCATATCCTTTTTCTAATATAAAGTCAGCTACAGCTTTCGAAACATTAAGTTTAATATTCTTTTCACCTACCTCTTCAACTACTTCCTTAATCATTAAATCAACAATTTTTCTAAGTTCTTTCTTTTCAAGAGGTGTAAATACAATGATTTCATCTACTCTATTTAAAAATTCTGGTTTAAATGTTTCCTTTAATGAATCATTTACACGGGCCTGTAATACACCATAATCGCCTTTAACAAAGCCGATGTTACTTGATTTAAATTCAGTTCCTGCATTTGAAGTCATTATTATTACAGTATTTTCAAAGAATACAGTGCGACCTTGACTATCTGTTAGTATTCCATCATCAAGAATTTGAAGTAACATATTAAATACATCTGGATGAGCTTTCTCTATTTCATCTAGTAGAATTACTGAATATGGTTTTCTTCTTACTTTTTCAGTTAATTGTCCACCTTGATCATATCCCACATAACCTGGTGGTGCACCAATTAATTTTGATACTGTATGTTTTTCCATATATTCAGACATATCAATTCTTATTAGTGCATCATCGCTTCCAAAAAGCTCACAGGAAAGGGTTTTAACTAGTTCTGTTTTCCCAACACCAGTTGGCCCAACAAAAATGAAAGAAGATGGTTTTTTCTTTTTTCTAAAGCCTGAACGATTTCGTCTTATTGCTCTAGACAAACTTTTAATGGCTTCATTTTGACCAATAACACGTTTGTGAAGATTGCTTTCAAGATTTAATAGTTTTTTAGCTTCTTTCTCTGTAATTTTTTGGATTGGAATTTTAGTCCACGATTCAATAACGAAAGCAATATCCTCTAGGGTAATTTCAACTTCACCACATATTTTTTGAGTTGTACTAATATCCTCTTTTACTTTGCATAATTTAGTTCTATATTCAGCAGCTTTTTCAAAATTTCCAGTAGCTTCTGCTTCATTTTTTTCTGTTTGAATCCTAATTGATTCTTTTTTGAGTCCTAACAGTTCAATTAGTCCTTTATTCTTTAAATTTGCTCTAGAACCAGCCTCATCAATTACGTCAATTGCTTTATCTGGCAAAAATCTATCCGTTATATACCTCTCAGATAAAGTTACAACCTCTTCGATTACCTCATCTGAAATTTTGACTTTATGATAATCCTCATAGTAGCCTCGTATTCCTTTTAAAATTTCTATTGTTTCAGCTATAGAAGGTTCCTCAACTAGAACTGGTTGAAACCTTCGCTCTAGTGCTGCATCTTTTTCTATATATTTTCTATATTCCTCAAGAGTTGTCACCCCAATAACTTGTATTTCTCCTTTTGCTAAAGCAGGTTTTAAGATGTTAGCTGCATTCATTGCGCCGCCCTGAACTTCACCGGCACCCATAATATTGTGTACTTCGTCAATAACCAATATTATATTCCCATTTTCTTTAGCCTCTTCAATAATTGATTTCATACGGCTTTCAAATTGTCCTCTAAATTGTGTGCCTGCAACAACAGCTGTTAGGTCAAGTAAATAAACTTCAGCATTAAATAATTTTTCTGGGACTTGTTTTTCTACAATTCTTACAGCAAGGCCTTCAGCGATTGCTGTTTTCCCTACACCGGCTTCGCCAATTAATATAGGATTATTTTTACCTCGTCTATTTAATATTTGAACTACACGATCAATTTCTTTATATCTCCCAATAACTTTGTCTACACCGTTTTGCTTTGCTTTATCTGTTAAGTTTATCCCATATGTATCTAAATGTTTTCTCTTCTTCTTAAACCAGTTCTTTTTTGATTTATCATCGGAAGCATTTTTGATTTTTGGGGAAGGTTCAACATCACCGTCTGCAAAATCATTACCTTTATCGACAGAAGAAAATAATTCATTAAAAATGTTACCAATAATATTTTTTTCTTCTCCATTTTTAATGTTCTTATTTAGTGTATTTAAATTATCAGTGTTAATATCTTCTAAATTCATGTCATTAAACATGGTACCCATTTGTTCATTTAAGCTTTCAATATCCTCTGAGGACAATCCAGCTTGCTGCATTAATTGATCCATGACTGGAATGCCTCTTTTTTTTGCACATTCTATACATAATCCTATAGTTTCAGTTTTACCATTTTCGATCTTTGATGTTAATATCATTGCTATATTTTTTTTGCATATTTCACATAACTTCATTTAAATCATCTCCATATTTTATGTTGTATTGAATATTATTATAGTATATCATTTTTTAACATAAATTGTTCAATATATTCTGATTGTTTACTTTTCATTATCAAATATAATTATTTATTACTTTAAAATAGCACTCTCTATTTTATTCTATCTTCATACATATATTCCTCTTTCAAAATAGTAAATTATTAGCTTTTTTAATCTTAATATATTATAGTATGTAGGTTTAACATCAGTGTTACAAAAATATTAATAGATAGATATATTTAATATGCACATTTATTTGTAAGTTTACATATTTTAATATGATAGTGCTTAAGGAGGTTATATTATGAGTTATGAGCCCTACGACTGTATTGATGTAGGAAGTGAATATTGTCCATGTCATCTTGCTGAAACAGGAGATTGTATATTATGTTCACAATTAGCAGGAAAGGATTTTTGTGACTGCTGCAACTTTAATGGAGTATGTATTTATCAAGAGTATGCAACGAATGGTTACAAAGCTAAAGAAAGTAGAAAAAATTATAATTGCAAAATATTAGAGAAAAATAGATTTGAGGAAAAAATTATTATACTTACTGTTTGTGCAAGTGATAAATTGGTGAGCGAATTGGTCCATGTTGGAAGTTATATTTTTGCTCGAAGGCCGGGTGCAGAAGCTAGGTTTGATACACCAATATCTATAATGGATACAGATACTACAAATAATACTATTACTATTGCAATAGAACTAAAGGGGTCTAAGACTAAAGCATTAGATAAGCTCAAGATAGGGGAGGAACTTCTTATAAAAGGACCTTTCTGGAATGGTACTTTAGGATTAAAAAACATATATAAAATTAAAGATAGTAAGTGCTTAATTGTAGCGAGAGGAATAGGTCAGGCACCTATGATACCTGTACTCAAATATTTGAAATCAAATAATAATGAAGTTATAGTTGTGATTGATAATTCGCCATATAAAAATAGCTTTGCAAATGATTATATAGATAAATATGCATCAAGGGTTATAGAATGTAGCACAATAGCTGCAAATGGCATAATGACAGAGAAATTTAATGATTTATTAAAAGAAATAATTATAAATAATGATATTATTTTAGTTCATTGTGATGCTGTAGATATTTTAAATTATGAATTGATGAAGAACGTAGAACAAATAGACAAAAATATTAAATATTCTTGTTGTAACAATGCAAAAATGTGTTGTGGAGAAGGAGTGTGTGGTTGTTGCACAAGAACGAATAACGATCTTAAATTAAGAAGGCTCTGCAAAATGCAGACAGAACCTAAATATGTATTAGAAGGGAGGAGAAAATTTTGAAGGTAATTATAATTGGTGGTGGATGGTCTGGATGTATGGCAGCAATCACGGCAAAAAAAGCAGGAGCGCAGGTCTCATTATATGAGAAAACTGATATGCTTTTAGGCCTTGGAAATGCAGGTGGTATAATGAGAAATAATGGAAGATATACTGCGGCAGAAGAATTGATAGCACTTGGGGCAGGTGATTTAATTCATGTAACCGATGAGAATAGTAGACATAAAAATGTAGAATTTCCTGCACATAAAAATGCTTGGTTTTATGACGTAAATAAAATTGAACCAGCAGTCGTTGAGTGTTTAAAAGATATGAATATAGAATTAAACATGATAACTAGGGTAGTAGATGTTGAAAAAGAAGGAAACAAAATAAAAGGAATATATTTATCAGATGGCACTTATGTAGCGGCAGATGTATTTATAGAAACTACAGGGTCAACGGGGCCAATGGGTAACTGCTTAAAGTATGGTAATGGGTGCTCGATGTGTGTGTTAAGGTGTCCAGCATTTGGACCTAGGGTAAGCATAAGCTATAGAGCTGGTATTGAAGATTTAAAAGGTGAAAGGGAAGAAGATGTATATGGAGCATTCAGTGGCTCATGTAAACTAGCTAAGTCTTCTTTAGGGGATGAGGTTATGAAGGAGCTTAATGAGAAGGGCGTAGTCATTTTAAAAGTACCAGAGGAAGATGTTAATTTAGATAAACTTAAAATGAAAGTATGTCAGCAATATGCACTCAAAGAGTTTGCGGAAAATATGATCTTGCTTGATACAGGGGATGCTAGGTGTCTTCAACTGCAACATTGATTCATCTAATTCTACTTTCTCAGTATCATCTCCGTCAGTACCAATAAATTTGATTTCAATTTTAGCTTTATTTTTATCAATACTATACCAATAGACACTTTCTATTAATGTGTCTATAATTTGTTTTTGTCTTTCTTTTGGTAAAGTATCTATCATTCCACATTCATTTAATACATTTTCTATTAAATGTAGATTGATTTTATCTACCTTTTCTTTTTTAATTTTATTATCAGAAGCAATTATTTTACCTTCGATTTTAATGCATTCGTTTTTCAACGGATTAATTTCAATGCGGATTAGACCTTTCATATATTCATCTTCTTCTTTTGAAAGTTCGGTGATTAACCCAGAAATTTGTTTCTTTTTTTCAGAGAGTAATTTATTTAATGCAACTTTTTCATCAACTTTTTCAGTATCCTTAAGAACTGAATTGTATTTAGCTTTTAGATCATCAATAAATACCTGCTTAGTAGTACTTAACTTTTTTAAACTAAGAAGAACTAGATTTTCTAAATCTGCGGCTTTAGCATTAGAATTATTGCAACATTTTTTATGAGATTTTCTTTTTAAAGAACACATATAATAAAATAATTTTTTACCAGTGGTTTTAGAAATTCGTCCATGTTGGATTAGCATATATTCCTTGCATACACCACATTTAAGTTTTCCTGTTAATAAAGCATTATTTGTTTTACCTAACCTTGGAAACTTATCTTTATTATCTTCAAATTGATTTTGAACCTGTAACCATAAATCTGGATCAATTGCCCCTTTTATATTACTAACTGCTGCAAGACGTTCCCCTTTATTTTTAAGTGTCTTAACATATTTACCATTTACTACGGACTGTTGAGTTTTGTTATAGGTTAGTAGAGAATGTACATTATCAGCTTCACCATAAACAATCCAGTTTGTTGTTTTTAAATGTTCAATTACCAAATTGTTAGCTTTTACATAAACAGGATTTTGAAGTATAATTTTTAAACTTGTCTTCTCAAATAAAATATTATTTCTCGATTTCAAATTATTTTCAGTAATGTAACATTCAAGTTTATGCAAGCTACCTAGTTCTAAATATTTTTCATATAGGAATTTAACAAATTTCATTTCAATTTCATTTATTACAAGTGTGGTTATCTCTCTTTGTAATCCCATTTCATCAGCATATTTTATTTTCTCAGAGGTAAAACCGAGTGGTATCCGCCCACCTGTCCATTTACCATTTTTAGCAATTTCCAACATATTATCTTTTACTCTTTCAGCGATAGTTTCACGCTCTAACTGCGCAAAAACAGAAGCTATGTATATCATGGCCTTACCCATAGGAGATGAAGTGTCAAATTGCTCACTTATGCTAATAAAGTCAACATTATTACTTTTTAATATTTCTAGGGTTGAAGAGAAATCTGCAACATTTCTGCTTATACGATCCAGTCGATAACAAGCTAAAACATTAATTTTTTTCGATTTTACATCCTGCATCAATTTTAAAAATTTAGGCCTATTTAATGTGCTGCCACTAAAGCCCTCATCTTCGTAAATAATATATTCAACGTTTTTTCCTAGATTTCTTGTAATATATTCTTTGCACATTTCTATTTGATTTTCTATGGAATCACCTTTGCCGGTGAACTTAGATTTTCTGCTGTATATAGCTACTTTTTGCATAATTATCTCCTCCTTCTATATTTTGAAGATCTAACTTAACTATTTTATATATTTTAGACTTTTGGAATATCACTATTTAAAATTAGTTGAGGTTCATGTGGCATTCATTATTTCATCTAAATCATATAAGTATATCCTGTATAAATTATAACTGTTGGCATCTCATTAAACAACTAGTAATTAGGTACAATATGGGAACTCATTTTTAAAATATTAACGGTCATAAGGTTATACATCAATACTTTTAAAATAATGTAACAAAAGTAATTTCCCAAGAATATTATATACTGAATAGTTTGGGAGGTTTTTTATGAAAACTGAATATACAGTAACCTTAATACTTCCTAAGGACAAAACAATATTAGAAAGAAAATATTCAGAAGTTTTAGTTGATATTGTAACAGAGATGTTATCTGTTGATGAGCTTGGGTATTTAATTTCAGATTTGGAGAAAAATGAAAACATATTTCAACAACAAAACATATTGCGTAGTTAAATTTAACTGAAAATTATAACTCAACTTGGTGTTATAGAAATATTAAGTGTATTCATAATAATAATTGCCCTCTAGAATAGAGGGCTTATTTATTTTGAAAATGCTTATGTACTTTCTTTTTAATCTAATTAGTACAACATATTCAATTAGGTGTGAATTTTATAAAATTGATAATAATTAAAGAATTAAAAATAATTAAAAAATATTATAAATTAGTGTATACTTTTCGGATGCCGCCGTTACTATACATAGCATACGAAATAAAAAACAGAAAAATAGAGAAAGGAAAACATAGGGGGAATTTATGAAAACTAAATATACAGTAACTTTAATATTTCCACAGGATAAAAGAATATTAGAAAGAAAATATACAAAAATATTATCTGAAATTGTAGCTGAGATGTTATCAATTGATGAGCTTGGTTATTTAATTTCAGCTTTAGAGAAAAAAGTAAACATAGTCTAATAGCAAATAGAAAATGCAATAATTAAAAATTTTATTAATATAATAGAAAAATGTGAAAAAACAATTTTAACAAGAGAAATATTACAGTTAGAAGCAAATATAGAAAACAGTGCTTTGTTAGGAGCAAAAACAAAACAAGTCAAACAAACATTTAAAATAGATTTTTTAATCATTGATGGTGTCCATAGTATGTACTACTTTTTATATTTTGAGAAAGAGTCATAACATCATATATTTACCCAATATAATCATTAAATATTGTGAGACATAATTATGTAACTAATTGATGAAAGTAGCTTAGAATCAATATTATAAGGAATTGAGCATGAAATAAAGTCTTAACCAATAGGGCTAATGAAATTATAGTATCATTCTATTAGAATTCCAATATTCATAATAAAAAAGCATCGTATATAAAAAAATGTATAATATAAAATAGATCAAAATTCATTCATTGTCATACTGATTACACCGAGAAAGGATGAAAATATGTTTAATGTGTTCATTATTATCTTGCGCGAAGGTGTAGAAATTGCAGTTGTTCTCACAATTATTATGTTATATCTTAAACAACTAGGACAGACGAAGGAAACAGGAAAAGTGTGGCTTGGAGCAGTGTGGTTGCATTAATAAGTTTACTTGCAGCGTTGGGAATCTTTTTTCATATTGTGGAAGAAGCAAATAGAAGGGTTTCTAGCCAGCTTAGAAGGAGTACTTAAGATTGTTGCCGTAATTATGCTCACATGGATGGCAATTTGAATGAAACGACAGGGTGGGAATGTCAGTGGAGGACTAAAACGGCAGATACAGGTTGCTTTAAGTCATGGTTCAACTGTAGGTAGAAGTATATTGGAATTTGGTGTGGCAGCTATTTTAGAATATATGCTTTATAGAGGAACACATCATCTTGCACTTAAATCATTCTTTACTGTAATGAGTATAAATCTATAAAAGCTTATCGAACAAATAGCATCTGTTTGATAAACTTTTATTTTAATCAATTAATTTATGCCCATACACACAAATATTTAATAGAAAGAAGTTTGACCAGGAGCAATAGTTTTGTATTCTATAATTAATTTTTTAAAGTTTAGTTTTTCTATTGTGCTAGATAAGAAAATATGTTGGTTATCCAAACATACAAGTATGTAAACTTGATTGGATAAATTATTGTTTTGGATTGCTAATATATCTAAGCTACTTAACATGTTTATTGCACTTACATTATTTAGTACTAAGTTAATATAGGTATTGGCTCCTACCATGTATTTATTTTGTTTTTTATTAAATACTTTGTTTTCTAGTAATTCTGGGAAGGCAGCACCAATTACTTTTCTATCAAAGTCGCCTTCACCCATTGCATTTAGAATCTTCATGCAAACAGTGCTTGGGGGCATCACTAATAATTCACTTATATACACATTATTCGTAGATAATATTTGGACAAAGTCTTTATTCCTAGTAAATATAAGTGCATTAGTTATTACATTTTTTTTATTCTTTAACTCTTTTAAAATTTGTATTTTTGTTTCAGCGGTTATTGTTTTTGGTATATCGTATACCAAATAATTTATATTGTTATTTGTGGTGGCAACAGCTATAAATAGCATTCCTCTATTTAATTTATTTTCTTTTTTATAATTGGCAGATGTTCCAATTTTCATATTTGGTAATAAGTACTTTAGTTCTAGTACCCTTGCCAATTTTCTTTGAGCTACGGTTGAAAGTGTAGCTACAATCTTTGGCACCACTTCTATACTTTCTAAATAGTTTTTTCCCTCAACGCCAATCATTATAAGCCCATACTTCCTATTTACTATTTTTTCTATTCCCATTTTTTCAATCCGGTCTTTTGCATATCGCCTTGGATAGCATTCAAATAACATCCTGGTATTACAAGCACCAGTTTCATTTACTCGCATTAAGAAATCTCTATCACGCTCAGTAATTATAATCATTTATATATCTCCTTCTTTCTTTTTATTAATTACTAACAAATTACTAACAAATTTCTAATTATTAGTTCTAAACTGTTGATTTTTTTGGATTGTCTACTTGCAAATATATCATTTACCATTTCTTTCATTGCCTTTTCTCCTTTTCAATTTATATTTTTATTTTTATTTTTTTGATCTTCTAATATAGTATGGTAACGGGCACACTGGAAAATTATTCACTTTTGAGTACTTTTTTAAATATATTTTATTTATTATTTATTTTTTAAAAAAGCTTGTACACAGAGTTGAAATATAGTAATATATAACATATTGTTTATAGACAGATAGTTTAAAATGGCCTAAACACAAGATATAATACATTTTAGCTATTTTTATAGAGCATATTAATATAAATATTTACGTTTTATATCAAAATTACAATATTAGTTATATAAAATTAAAAGGAAGCCACTTGGCTTCCTCATTTAAAAATTATTTGATATTACAAAAATCTAAAACATCAGTTGCTTTTATTCTTTCTCAACTGGTATTAGGTTTATTTTTGAGTTATTCTTTCTTTTCAGGTTTATCTACTACGTTAGGTTTTTCTTCATTTTTAGGTTTATCTTTTACAATAGGCTTTTCTACAGTATATTTTACCACATCGACAAACATGTCAATGTATATTTCATGATTATTCTTTTTAATATCCTGGCCCTCGACATTTTGGATGGTCTTTTGATTTTTAATTGAATGAGGTTTTTCCATATTTATATTTTCTTCTTTTTCGTTAAAGTCTGTTGATTCAACATCAATATAATCTTCGGACTCATTTGTTGAAGCTTCTTCTAAAGGCTCTTCTGCTCCTTGTTCAAATATTGGTGGTTCTTCTGGTTCCTCTTGAAACATTTTTGCCAATTTTGGCGTAGAATCACTTATTTGTATCTTTTTTAATACCTCACTTTCTTCATAATTTTCATAATCTAGTTTATCTACCTTTAAAGTCTTTTGACCTTTAAGCATTAATATTGCATTTTCATAAGGATAAGCTAATATTTCATATGGGTTTAATAGATTACGACTTGTGCCTTTACGGGATTCTTTACCTAAATTCCATATTCCTTAAAAAGCTATAACTATAATTTATTTAATAAAAGGGTAGTCATTCAGATTGACTACCCTCTTTCAAACTGTGGATTAACAGCACGCTAGGCATTTTGATATTTGATTTATTCTGTCGATATAGACATTAAAAGTATAAGCTCTGTATAGTAATTTGAGTGTTAACTTTTATGCTGATTTTAAACAATCACGGAAATATTTAGTTTATAAACTTTAGGAGTAAGTGGAGGAATGCTCAAGTATCTTATTGTGCTAATATAAGAAATCATGATTACACCTCTTGATGTCCAAAGACAAAGACTATTAGTAAATTTACTTATAGTTAAAGAGATATTAACATACTTAATTTTTTTAAATTAAAAGAATGAAGGAAGTCCTCCATTAAAAAGTAATTGGGTCTAATGTCCTTTTTTTTTGATGATATATTTGCTAATTATAAAATAATAACTAGTTTCGTAAATTAGCAAAAGAAATTCTCTAGTAATATATAGGAAACTTTTACTTTTTTCTACAAAATATAAAGGATAATTATGAATATTTGTTGAAGTATGTAAAGTTGAAGTATGTAAATATAACGGATTATAGCAGTTAATAGATTAACTTCACGTACTGTCTATAATCGGAAGTTAAAAATAAAAAATTAACGGGGATATGTTGAACCTGTAAAATATGTCGCCTTAAAGATTTCAGATAAACTTGATGAAGTTATTGAAAATGTTATAAAAAAAGCAATAAAAAAGAAAAATAAGTTAAATTTAACTAAGTTGATTGAAAGTACCTCCTTCGTAGCAAACGTTGTAATCAATGGCAAAGTAGACTAAGTAGAGGTTAAGTTTTTTTTAGCCTCCTAATTATTTTAGATTGAAATAGCATAAATAATTATAGTAAGAATATAGGATAAGCAAGGAGTAATTATGGATGATAAAATAGAATTACTTAGAAATAAGCTAGAAAAGTTAATAGAAGTAACTGAAAACCTTGTCGATTCTGAAGTTGTTTTTTTAAATTGTGAATTGGATAAGCTAATTCTTAATTATTATTTTTCGGTAGCGAGTAGGCAGCATCTCTGTGACCAACAACAAAACGTAACAGATGAAATTATGAAATATAAAAAATTATTAGATGAAAAAATTATAACAAAAGAAGAGTTTTCTATTAAGGAAAAAGAGTTATTAAGATAAATAATAAACTAAATATACAACAAATACCGTTAAATTAACTTTATTTACTATATTCATATTTAAAACAAGTATCACTTTATAGATAATTAAATGTAAAAAAATAACCTCCATAAGAATTTAGATGCGATATTATTAATAATTTATTATTGAATGTTAAATAACTGTTGCTTAAAAATAAGCTTGCCCAGTTTTTGGATTAATATCATAACGTTGCTATCAGTTAAATTATTACTTTCTAAGTAATTCAATATTTTCATTCATTATCTTGCCCCCTTTATAAGCTCTGAATTTAAATGATAATATATATTTGGTAAATTCACATTATAATTTTACCAAATAATGACAAAGGTTTACACAAAATAAAGTAAAAAATATATTAATTATTTCAATTTAGCAAATTTATCATTGGATGCTAAATAGTTTGCGATTAAATATATTAAAATCATTATAGGTACAGAGTAATAGTACTCCCAGTGTATCTTTACATAAAATCCAAGCTTAACATTTAAAGGTTCAAATATAAAAGAACTACTTACAGAATATATTACTGCTTTAATATAAGGACTCATTTTAGGAAAATATTGTATAAAAATCATAGTAGTGACAGGTAACACACTAACATCAAATGTAATAAATTCTGGCATTAATGGGAATACAATTGTAGGGTAATTCCATAAATTCATTGTTAAACCAATATCATCCAAAGCCGAAGAAAATACCATAACAAACAATGCTACATATAACAATCTGTCTGTGCTTTCTTTTTTTCTAATAAATAACCAAATAATCCATGGTAAAACAATAAATAATACTGCTATCCACCATCTCCAAGTAAATAGGATATTACTTTTCCAAAAGTCAAAAAACTCTACATGAGTATTATATAATTTTCCATACAAACTGTCTGATTTATTTAAAAGGGCGCTCCAATTCATAATTAATCAACCTTTCAACTCCAGTAATATAGGTAGTTAGATGATAAATATTCTTGTTATAAATACAAATGTGCCTTAACGATTATATTCAGAAATCTCAACACATATATTAATTTTACCCATTTATAAATATCCTACTCTTATATGTTTTTAAGCAATTATTTGGTCTGGCTTTTGTGACGTAACTATAGAATAAATAAACTTTTACAACAAATGCCACTTTTGAAGGTATTGGTTTATTATTGTTTGAGGTATACTACAAACGAACCCCAGTTACCAAAAGAAATGACTTACTAAATATTGATATACTAACACACGTACCACTTATTTTTCACAGCAGTAAATATTTATATTAAATTAAATAATATTACTTATATGTGTGGAATTATATATATAATGTGAGGTGATTATATATGAAGTTTATCTTAATACTATGTTAATCAATGAATGTAGCATTATTGTATTTGTAGTTATTTTGTAATCTGATTTCTGTCTTCCATTTGAGGCGGTTCTTCCAACCATTTGTATTTAATCATTATTTTTGATCTTTTTTTTGAATACTTAAATATATCCTTTGAAATAATTCCAAGTTTAAGAGGTAAATCCTTTCTCATACTAAAAGATGTACCTAATGCTGTAGTAGCTATTAGACTGTTTAAATACATCATAAGTTTTTCAGAAAAAGGTGGCTGAATAGAATCTGTAACTTTACCAGCCCATGTACTTGGAGGCTGAATATCACTTTGTAATAACACAGCACTTAATTCAGAAATAATTTTTTTTGTTAATTCTTTACCTTCTGTTAAGTATTTTTTAACTTCACCTTTTAAAACTTGTACAAATCCCGTCAACAAATGCATTGCCCAAATATTAGCTTCTATAGCTTCATTAATAAAACCAACTTCAATCGTATTTAATGAACGTTTATCAGAAAGAGGATTAATTCCACTCATGTAATTGTTATCTTCAATAAATGTTACTTGCTTTGGCATAGTTACATATGGTGACCTTGAGAGCACTCCTTTTCCTAATAGATAGTTTGTAGTGATCATATAATATTTATTAGAAATATCGTAGGTTAGCTTAAACACATCATTAACTTCTTTCATATATGATGTAGTTATGTATACAGCACTACGTCCAAGACTCAATTTCATCGCTTCTCGAAGAGAGCTTATATGAAAAAAGTCATCATATAGTGTAGATGATTCTTTCATCTCATCATGTTCATTAAATCCTATTGGAATAACTGCTCCTTCATTTTTAAATATATCCACAATTTTATTTTTATCATTTTGTACTTCGGTAATATAAGAACTTAATATGTTTTGAGCCTCTTTATCTATAGTTTTAATTTTAAAATAATCATACGCTATTAACCTTGACGATGTTAATAGATAAGTCATCCATAGTGTACCAATTTCTGATGAAGTTAATTGTATTTTAGCTTCAGTTGTCATTTAAATCCTTCTTTCTATTATAATTTATAATATAGTTTTTATAAATACAAATGTGTCTTCTTAATTTTATCCTGAAATTTCAATACATCTATATTAATTTAACCCATTTATAAATAATTTACTCTTATATATTTTTTTAATACCTTTTATTAAAATATAGTAAACTAGAGAGGACTGGTATATAAAGGCCCACGCAATAAAAATACGAATAATGTTTACAAAAACACTAACAATAATATACTACAATATAACTGAGGTGATGTTATTGGACTTAGAGTGGAACCAACAAAGAGTAACAGCTGAGATTATGAAATATAAAGAATTACTAGATGAGGGAATTATAACAGAAGAAGAGTTTTCTATTAAGGAGAAAGAATTATTAAGAAAACTAATAAAATAAGTATGCAGTACTAAGGAGCTAAAATATTTGGCTTCTTTTTTGAGTATATATGCTAGATAGAGGTACATAACAAATGCCGTGAAATTATATTATTAATAGTATAATTATGTAAATATATTTTTTTATGTTTATTAAAAACCAAGATAAATCAATCCAAAAATGATGGGATATTATGAAAAATAAAAAAGTTATTAATATTCTATTGGGCTTACTAATTATCATTTTTTCTTATTTACTTTGCAATAAAAAAGTGGGGGATAAATACCCCCCCACCATATAACATTTATTTGTCAAAAGCATTTATTACTTAACCATGAAACCAACCTGTTTTTACATTCACATTAACAACACAATTTTTTCCATACAAGTCTGTATAGACTTGATAGAATCCTTGACTAGCATATACAATGTACCCTATAGAGTAGACAGCTATAAAAGCCTACCCTATGGGGCTATTTTTATGTATAATAAAATAAATAAACTTAGAGGTGACTAAATGAGTATTATAACTTTTACAGAAGAACAAATAAAAGTATTATCAAATAACAAATGTGTAAGTAACGTGAGTAGTAAATCAATATCTTACACTGATGAATTCAAACAATTATTTGTATCAGAAAATGAGAATGGAAAACTTCCAAGATTAATTTTTGAAGAACATGGTTTTGATATAGATATCATTGGAATTGAACGTATTAAATCATCGGGTAAACGATGGCGTAGAGCTTATAGAAAAGAAGGTATCCTTGGGTTAATTGATATGAGAAAAGAAAAATCAGGTAAATTCAGTGATAAAGAACTTCCAACCGAACGAAAGTTTGAACGTCTCACGGCTCAAATAAACTTATTGAAAGCTGAGAACGAAATATTAAAAAAAATAGATTTTCTAGAAAGAAGGTTGATAAAGAAGAAATAATATTAGCATCACAAGAAAAATTTATTATCATAAGCAGAGTAATTGATAAGTATAAATTTAAAAATATGCTTAGTCACTTATGCAAAATATCGGGAGTATCTCGTTCAGGTTATTATAACTATTACTCAGCCAAATCACTCAGCCGTAGGCAGCAACGAGATAATCAAGATACTATTGTTTGAGATACAATTCTAAAAGCATACAATTTTAAAGGCCGTAAAAAAGGAGCCCGACAAATAAAGATGACATTAGAAGGTAAATTTAATATCGTATACAACTTAAAACGTATTGGAAGAATAATGAGAAAATATGGTATTATATGCCCGATTAGAAAAGCAAATCCGTATAGAAGAATGATGAAGGCAACAAAAGAACATATAGTTTTGCCAAATCTATTAAATAGAAATTTCAAACAAAAAACACCGGGAAAAGTATTGCTTACAGATATAACCTATTTATTTTATGGTAAAGGAAACAAAGCTTATTTATCGACGGTTAAGGATGGATCTACAAATGAAATATTAGCATACAGTGTATCTGACAGCTTGAAGTTAGACATCGTAATAGATACCATACTAAAGCTAAAAAAGAATAGAAACATTAAATTAACTAAGGATGCATTTATTCATTCGGATCAAGGAGTGCATTATACAAGTCCAATCTTCCAAAGACTAATAAAAAGATGCAACTTAGGGCAATCGATGTCAAGACGTGGAAACTGCTGGGATAATGCTCCACAGGAATCCTTCTTTGGCCACTTTAAGGATGAGGCATACATAAAGTCATGTGAGACTTTTGAGGATCTAAAAAAGGAAATTAAGGACTATATGATTTATTATAATAAGCACAGATACCAATGGAATTTAAAAAGGATGACTCCTGTTCAATACAGAAATCATCTCAAAAAATCAGTATAGGCTTTTTTAATTGTCCTTTACAAAGGTTACACATTACATAAGTAGAGGGTTTTTTATACTGAATGCTTGTTTTCTTACGAGCATATCCATCTTTTACTAGTTCATTTTCAAATTTTGATTTAATTCCTGGCGCCCAATTATATGGATTAGAAAATTTTAGATTAGATGTATCGACCCAAGCATATTTAGTTCCATATTTAATTTCCGACCAGCCATATTGCTGATAAGAAGCCCAGTTGTACTGATCAATACCGACAGGTACTCCACCATATATTTCTACTGTTGTACCAGATTTAATTGTCCCTAATGTATTATATGATATTCCTGGTGAAGATTTTACGACAAGAGATTTGGTTGCGTTAGCTTGATCTATTGCTGTTACTATAGTTACATACTGATTACTTACATAATTAGTTACTCCACTATAACTTACTTTGTACCAAGAACCTGATGTTCCAAGTATTTTAAGTGTAGTCCCAAGATGAAAACCACCCTGCCAGCCATATTGTGTACCTGGTCCTCTACGTATGCTTATTCCTTCGCCAATTGCTATACCAATTTGATTTTTATATATTACTACTGGTTGTTTAATTGTGCTACCGAATACTTGTGAAGTATTGACACCTCCCACAAACACTAAAGCTGTGCTGATGATTGCTGTTGTTACAATACCCCCCATTTAAAACAAATGAAACATATTATCAACATATACATAATATACATAATATCTAAAAAATGCAAAATAAATTATTTTATATAAAATATTTGCTTTTTTACACCCTCCAAAAAGACCTTGGTACACATCACTAGTAGTTGTAGTAAAGTACATTATTTATGCAAGACACCAAAAAAGGTAGGGATATAGCCTACTACTCTTTCAATAATTGATTGCATTTCACATCTGATAAATTTTCTATATACGAACATCTTAGTTTATTCTTATCTGTTATATATATTTATAAATAGAAATTACATAAAATAATTAGACACTATAATTCAGTGTCTAATTATTTTATGTAATCAAAAAAGACTAATGACAACAATTCATTACCATTGTTGCTAAGTGATGTCCATGCATGCAACATGAACACATGTGCATACAACATCCATGCATACAACAACATGCATTTATACAATGAGTTAAAGTCATACCAACCATTACAACACCTCCTTAAATTTTTGTAATTATAATATATTATGGAAATAAGCAAATATCATGTAAAAATTTTAAACAATTTTATGCTTTTACAGTGATATTAATTAATAGATACTCCTCATATAACTTGCTTTCAGTATATAAAGTCAATACGTCTCAGCAATTATTGAAACACGAATATAGTTTGTTATTAGTTATTTTCTAATTTGGAATATTCGAATGAATTTAACACAAGACATCTTGTGTTAAATTAAAATAAGATCTCCCAACCATTGAGAATACTATTTTAATCAATGATTTAACTTTCTCTATCCTTATTTTATTAAAAATAATATTTAGGAAACACAAAGAAAATGGAATCTTTTGAATATGTAATGACTATTCTATATTATAGAATTTTTATATTAATTTTCCTTAAACCTAGCGCGTAATCGCTAGGTTTTTAATTGATTTTGTAACATTAATTGTGTACCCCACATAAAATATTCAGTGCATTAATTACATTTAACGAATCCTTAATGTACCATTTGGAGGTATCATCTCAAATTTAATTAGAGAAGATAAAGTATTGAATTCAGGAATGAAGAGTCAGATATATGTTTTAATGCTGTAACATTTTATGTTAATTACAAATGTCATGAATCATAAGAATATATTTAAGGAGATAAATTATGACAAACTATAGTTTTATTTTAGTATGTTACGATAATTGTGATTTAACAAAAAAAGCCTTGGAATCTCTGTTAGAATCCTTTGACTTAAATTGTAGAGGGCGTGGAATTGAGGTTATCATTATAAATAATAACTCCAAAGATGAAACAATTGAAGTAGTACAGAGAATAAAAGAAGATTATAAAGGAATTATAGAAATAGTATTAGTGAATATGGTAGAAAACATGGGCTATTCAATTGGTGTAAACGTAGGACTTTCTAAGGCTACTGGCAAGATTATTACAATTCTAAATAATGACTTGATATTCCCAAGGGATTGGTTTAACGGGCTTGCTTCAGCATTAGATAAAGATAGTTCTCTAGGTGTTACTGTTCCATATTTATCATATGCATCTGGAGTCCAGAATGTTGAAGTTAAACTTGATTCACTTCAGAAAATACAAGAGTTTGCTTACAAATTTACAAATGAACACAAAGGCTCAATTGTCTATACAAACCGTGCTATAGGTGCATGTTTAACTATGAAACGTGAAGTTATTGAATTAATTGGAGGATGCGATTTTTGGTTTGGTCTAGGAATGTACGATGATGATGATTGGTGCTTGCGAATTAGAGTTTCAGGCTATAAAATAGCGATTATTGGAGACTCTTTTGTATATCATATCGGCAATGCCACAATAGCTAGAAATAGTGAACACGTTACTGCTGCTATTTTATCAAACTGTAAAAAGTTTATGAAAAAATGGGACATGAAAGGAAATGAATATAAGGAAGGTCTATATACAGATAGAGAAAAATTGTTAGACGCTACTATTTATGAACGGCAAAAGCATTTCTTTCCAGTGAAATGTGAAGATTATATAACGGTTAGTCAAGATCAAAAAACAAAAATCAAGATAAGTAAATGTCTTTTAATTGCTGACTGGACTAACTATAAATCAGAATGGGAACGAAAACTAGAACAATTTCTTTTGAATTGTAATAATAGCGAGCTATATTTATGGATTCCTCAGCAATATTTCGACAAGGAAGAGGTTTTAGATAAAATCATAAAATCAGTACAAGATTTAGAGAATAAAGACAAATTATTAAGCTCAATTTTGAAAATTAAATATGATAATATAAATCCTATTGAACTAATTTCATTCATGAAACAGTTTGATAACATTTTATTTGTAGAAAATGACTATGTGAACAAATTCATTGTAAATTTAGCTAATCAAATTAATATTCAGACTATTTAATAATACACACATTTAGCATAGTATGGTACATTTTAAATATATTATGAATATCTTATCATATGTAGCTTGAGAATTATTATATGGCTAAAATTCATTCTCCACAAAGAGAGTGATTTTTTGTGGAGTTAAAACAGAATAAGAACCATTTCACATAATAATGCTTTAGTGTTATATGAATGTAACCAAAATGATTGTGTGGTTTGGTTTTATATTGCTCTATCAGGCTATTTTGTTTATATACTATATTAATAATTGCATATAAGGGAGGTCTCTTAATGAAAGTGGCTATACTAACAATGTTCAATGGGTTATCAACAACATATTCATTGGTAAATGTGGTAGCGGATCATGTAAAAATGCTGTTAAATGCTAATATTAAAGTTAAATTATTAGTTAGTGAGGACTGTAAGGATAGTGAAAGATTTGGGGTTTATAAAGATGATAGAATCGAATGGGTTAAAATTACAAATAGATTAAATGGTAAACAAATTAAATGGTATGATTATTCACAACCATATGGTAATCTTCATTCAAGTTTTTATGAAGAAGTTGCTGTAATAGGAAAAGATTTAATTGAGAATTTGCAGGATGTGGAAGTCTGTATAATGCATGATATCCTTTATCAGGGATGGCACCTTGTTCACAATATAGCAGTAAGAGAGGCTCAAAAGAAGTTGCCAAATTTAAAATTCATAGAATTTACTCACTCTTTACCTATAAACCGCCCTAATAAATTAACATACCCTTTTTCTGAAAGATATAATCCAATGCCAAAAACGAATTTTGTTTACCCAACTCACTCAGGTATTTCAGCTCTAGCTAAACAATATAATGTCGCTGAAGGAAGGTGCAGAGTAGTATATAATACACTTCCACTTATTGAAAATATGAGTGAGCATATACAAAAAATAGCTGAAAAAATAGACTTAATCTCTCCAGATATTCTTATAATATATCCTGCACGCCTTACTCCAGGTAAGAAATTTGAAAAAGTGGCATCATTAGCAGGCGCAATAAAGAGCAAAACCGAGAAAAATATTAAAATTGTTTTTTGTGATTTCCCATGTTTAGATATATCAAGTAATATTTATAAAAATATTATTAGGACTAAAGGTAAAAAATATGGTCTAAATTATGAAGATATGTTATTTACTTCAGATATAGGATATGATAATGGATTTCCAAGGCAAGCTGTTTTAGAATTATTTACATTATCGAATTTATTTATTTGCCCATCATATTCAGAATCTTTTGGTCTCACAGTATTAGAAGCTGCTAGTAGAGGAAATTTTCTTGTTTTAAATGAAGCAGTGCCTGCGCTGGAAGAACTGGGTAAAAAACTTAATGCTTATTTTATGCGGTGGGATGCAAGAAATTTTGGATTTGATTCTAAGGAAAAATACAATCCATCAGAAAAAGCATATTATGAGGAAAATGGGAATATAATTTTAAATTTAATCAGAGAAGACAGAGTATTGAATTCAAAAACTCAAATCAGACAAAAATATAACCTAAACTGGGTTTGGAAAGAACAATTACAACCATTAATTCAAGAATGACTTTATAGATATATCTATTAATATTTTATAAATATATAAGTTCAAAATTATCTTAATCTCCTTTAATAAAGGAGGTTATATCTTTTTGAAAATACGAACAAAGTTTTATATTTATATCAAGCATTTATACATAGGTTTAGAGATGATTATTACTTCTATTATGGTATTGAAGTCGAAAATTGTAACTATTTTATAAATACTAAATACTATATTAGTATGAATTTAGTATTTATATTTTTTTAGTATAAATTTAATGAAGTAATTTGAGCCATTAATAGTAGCTCAGCAAATTTTATAGGCATATTCCCCATAAATTAAATAATAATTTAATTTTCGCTGAGATTATTATTGGCCAATTAAGGAGTGAAAAAGATGGCAATAAATTTTGGAGTTGCAGGTAATTATAATGTATTCGTATTCCAAGATATGAACATGAGTAATACAGATGCAGAAGGAAGGGTGGCCGTAGGTGGAAATGCTACCCTGGTTAATTACGGAATAGGTTCAGGTATTAGTCCATTACCACCTCCTGGAACAGATAATTCCTTCGTAATTGGAGGAAATGTAAATGTAACTAATGGATCTAACGCTAGTGGCAATACTGTCAGAAACCCAAGCGGCACAGTAATAAATTATACCATGGGTAATCCAAATGGAGCTTTTATAACTGGTACACCAATAGATTTTACAGCAGCACAAGCATATTTGGAATGTGCAAGTGTCTTTTGGGGTGGACTATCGCCAAATGGCACAGGAAATGTAAGTTTTGGTACTCTAACTTTAACCGGTGTTGATCCCAATTTAAATATATTCAATATCAATGCTAATAATGTAGCGGGATCTGGCTTGGCCTTAAATATGCTAAATGGTATTAATATTGTTGCTCCGGTAAGCTCTACAATTTTAATTAATGTAACTGGAATAAACATCGCATTTGGAAGTTATCAGATATTTAGAAATGGTGTAGCAGCAACAAGAACTGACGCAAGAACAATAGTATGGAATTTTCCACAAGCTTTGACATGGACTAATAGTACAACAGCAATTTATGGATCAGTATTAGCGCCTTTTGCTGCTGCAAGTACAACCTTTAGTCAAATTAACGGAAACATTATTTTTGATTCATTTTCAGGAAATGCAGAAAGCCATAATGAATTGTTTATTGGTAATTTACCTGATGCTACGCCATGTTTACAAACAACAACGTCAACTACAACAACATCGACTACATCGACATCTACCACAACAACGTCGACTACATCGACATCTACTACAACAACGTCGACTACATCGACATCTACTACAACAACAACCACGACAACTACATCAACAACATCAACTACATCAACTACAACAATAGACCCTTCTTGCAGAAAATTCTGTGAAACTGATAAGTTTTGTACGGCTTGTCAAAATGCGAATTTTAAAAATATAGAAGTATTTGTAACAGTATCTATAACTAATTTTAAGATAATATGTACTTCACAAGGTAATAAAGTAATTGTAAATGGATTAAAGCATATAGAACTTGTATACTCATCAAATAAATGTTGCAAAGATGTACATCATGAACATTTTCAAGTCCCATTTTGCCAGTTTATATTACGAACTAACACATGTGATACCATAGCTTTTATTAAAGCATCTGTATTACACATTTCTGTTGAAGAAATAAACTGTAATAGTATTATTGTGTCTACGACAATACTTCTTTGTCCAATATTTAAAAACCCATGTGATAAACATGGGCTTGACAATGACCTTCACCTTAATACTCACGAGATTTCATTCTATCACAAGGGTAAGATTGTATATACAAAATGGACATGTAAAGAATAAGCTTGGAAATTAGAATTAGAGTTAAGAACCCCCTTTAGAGTACTGTGCATGTAATATTGCCAGTACTTTTTGGTTTTATGAATCAGTTATTGATTCGTAATATTATTGTTAGTACGTGAATTTAACACAAGTGATATTGTGTTAAATTTAGCTTCAGGTACTGATTGTCTGTTTGTCAATGTAATCATTCCTCTATTTAATTTATTTTGGTATGATAGTATAACATGGATATTGGTATAGCAACAAGACCAAATGATATAACTGTTTTATGAGCTACAGCCATTATAAACACCTCGCTTATTTTTTAATATAAAGTTGAATACATATTATGCTAATGAATGAAGTTGTTTAATTGTAATTATTACTAATTTAAATATACTTATTTACGGTTTGTTAACAATATGTTATAGTATAATATGTAAAAAAATATCATATGGGGGGTAGATGACATGTCAAAATTCAAATCAAGAAGTTATTACTTTATAGTTGCTATAGCTTTATTCTTTGTATTACCAACTTCTATAGTAAATGCGCAGACAAAAACGCTTTCAGATGCTATATTAAAGACAAATATGGCAACATCGATGGAAAGTAATGGAAAATTAAATTTTAATTTTAAAACTAACGGACTTTCAGGACAAAATCAACAAGAATTTGCATTTATAAGTGAACTATTAAACAATTTACAAGTAAGGTTCAATTCAAAATTATCGGGGAATAGTGATAGAACTATATCAAGGCAATATGTTAAAATGTCAGCAAAGGTAGGTGGAAATCCTTATAGTGGAGAGTTATGGAGTGATATAAACCTTACTGGTAAGACTCCTATAGTTAAAGGAATTGTAAAATCTCCGCAGTTATTTGAAATGATGTTGCCAGCTCAATATATGGATAAATATATGCTGTTAGATTTTGAACAGATAAAAAAGATGCCAGAGATGCAATCTGAATTAGGAAATATGAATTTTGGGGAAATGATTAGTGAAAACAAAGAACTACAACAATTGATTTTAACTATTTTTAAAAAATATTCATCAGAATTACACTTAAATTATAGCTTGATATCTAATAATGGAAATGTATATAAAGTTAAAATTGATGATGTTCAATTCAAAGATATTATAAGAAAAGTAGTTAATTTAACTGCAAAAAACAAAGAGGTACAAACCCTTATAAGGAATTTAATCCTTACAGAAATGAAAAATAGTGGAGCATCAACTGATGAAATTAATAGCACAAAAGTTGATATAAATCAAATGTTTACTACACTTGAATCACAAGAGTTTTTAAATGAGTTTAACCAAACAATGGACAAGCTAAAGGATGTAAAAATACTCGGAAATAATGGAATTGATATTACTTATACAATAGATGACAATGGATATGTTACAAGTACAAAAGGCGATATAGAATTTGTTATAGATATGGAAAAACTAAGTAAAATATTCGGTAAGAGTTCAACGGAAGCTATTCCTACAGGTATATATACAGTGGATACAAATTTTGAATTAAATAACAGCAATATTAATGGAAAAGTAAGTATTGATTTACCAACACTTACTTCAGCGAATTCATTTAATATTATAAATTTATTAGAAAACCCAAACTCACAACCAATAAAAGTAATTACTTCAGCTATAAAGAGTGGTAAGATTACTAAAATTAGTAATGGCATAGTACACCCAGTGGTTGTTAAACATACAGTAACAGGTGGCCAGCTTCCAAAAACATCTACAAATATGTATGATTTACTCTTTATAGGTGCTGTTTTAACAGTTATTGGGACATTAGGTTGGAGAACAAAAAAACATTATGAATAAAATAAAACTATTATGTGGCAAAATTTCATTAGTTAAAATTTTCTCTATATTATTTATTTTATTGGGGATAGGATGTATTTCTTCGGCTACATTTAATATATTGTCACAGCCTAATTATTCTGTAAAAACCACCAACAGAAGCTATTCTCTCCCTAAAGCTATACCAAGCAAACTTATATATGCTGTATATCCTGTATATCCTGTGGAATGTGACATTATTGGAAGTCTAATAATTCCAGCATTAAATCAGAAACTACCCATTGTTGAGGGTACTAGTGATAATGATTTGAAAAAAGGTGTAGGTCACTTTTCGCAAAGCGTACTTCCTGGTGAAAAAGATAATTGTGTTCTTTCAGGACATCGCGATACTGTATTCAGTAAAATAGGTAATTTGAAGGTAAGGGACCAATTAATTGTTAAAACATCAGCTGGCATATTCACTTATGAAGTGAATGGCACACGAATCGTCCATGAAGATGACAAAACAGTTATTGTACCTACTTCAAAGGCTATATTGACACTGACCACCTGCTATCCATTTAATTTTATTGGCAATGCTCCGAATCGCTATATAGTATCAGCCTCTTTAATAAAAAGTAAATAGATAACACAGTCATAATTTTTTAAGAAATAGTTTTTTAATGCAGATGTAATTAGTTTAGGATTAAACCTCTCCTAATTACATTTGCATTTTTTATTTTCACATAAAGTTTTACTTTTTTAACTAAAATTAAATATAATCATATGAATTAAAATGGATAAGAAATTAATATTAAATAAACCTAGGAAAGATAATATCTATAGCTGGTTCATTGGGTTATCATAATATCTCTAAAATAAATTAAATGCACCTATTCTATATAAAAATAATGTTAATTATACGATAAAAAATCATAATAAAGGGGAGAATTAATAGTAGTGAATTTTCTTTATGTAATGCTAGTTCAATTAATCTAAATTTTTTAGTTTATATGAAAAATAATTAGGTAGGGTTCCCCTCTTCCATAATTACCTTTGCATTTTTTTATTTTAAGCATTTTTCAGGGGTTAGACCTATATTAATGTGGCTATATAAGAGGCACAGGGTAATCTCAATAGTATAGGGTGATAAATTATGAGGCTTAAATATTAAAGCGCCTTAGAGAGCCTATAAAAAGGTATGTAGATATTAAAACCAATATATTAATATACTAGAATTTATATCATACTACATGGGGTATCGGCAACAAAACGCGGAAATTATACGCTAACAATTTAAACCCCATGAAGTTTATTGATTTTTATACTCTAAAGTATGTCGCCAGGAGTTAAGCAACTTTAATATGATACTTATCATAAGCAGTCAAAAAATACGGTATCATCTTGTTAGTGTGCCTTTTTTTGAATTACGACCTAACCATTTTCAATAATGCTATCGGCCTCGTTATAAGCATTTATTATATCTTCAAGAATTTTAATCTTCTGGGAAGGGTTGTTTTAAATTAAAGATTGGAATTTCACCTACACGAAATGCGATATACTTAATGAAATTTGCTGGTATTGAAGTATAAGAAATCGATAAGCCAAAGTAATATTGAACTTAGGCAATAGTAGTATAATGCAAGTCTTATTAATTCTTTTCCATCAGACATATTTGAATGCATGTAAATTTATTTTATATTTCATTAAATCCTCTCCTAACCAATAATGCCCATTTGTTTTTTTAATCAGTTTTATATATTCCGTTACTCTTTATTCTCTATTATAATCCTATTAATAAAAAGAGAAACTATACTCATATTATAATCTACCTTTACTCATTATAATTCCTTTTTATTCATTATTCTTAGATGCTCTTGCATACAATCTAACCGCCACCATTTGCAAATTTCAAATGGTACTGTTTTCTTACATTTAGTTCCATATTAAGATAATTTACATATAATAATAATGTCTTAAAAAACAAGGAGTGATGTTAATGTCAAAGCATGATGATAATTGTGGCTGTGAAAAAAAACA
>NZ_CALEVF010000019.1 GCF_937920395.1 uncultured Clostridium sp.
GAAGAAGTTCACAGACTTAGAACTGATTTAGAAAAAGAATCAAGAGAAAGACGTAATGAAGTTCAAAGGTTAGAAAGAAGAAATATCCAAAGAGAAGAATCTTTAGATAAAAAAAGTGATGTGCTAGAGAGAAAAGAAGAAAATATTAATAAAAAGCAACAAGAAATTGAGACAGTAGAAACAAGTGTACAAGATTTATACACAAGACAAAGGGGAGAATTAGAAAGATTATCAGGATTAACATCTGATGAAGCAAAACAAGTATTGTTAGAAGAAATAAAAAAAGAAATTAAACACGATGCTGCAATTATGATAAAAGAAATTGAAACTAAAGCTAAAGAAGAAGCAGATAAAAAGGCAAGAGAAATTATTACTTATGCTATACAAAGATGTGCAGCTGATCATGTTGCAGAAACAACAGTTCATGTGGTTTCTCTTCCAAATGATGAGATGAAGGGAAGAATAATCGGCAGAGAGGGTAGAAATATTCGAACGCTAGAAACACTTACAGGCGTAGATTTAATAATAGATGACACTCCTGAAGCAGTAATTCTTTCGGCATTTGATCCTATAAGACGAGAAGTTGCAAGAATTGCACTTGAGAAGTTGATAGTGGATGGAAGAATTCATCCTGCAAGGATTGAAGAAATGGTAGAAAAAGCAAAAAAAGAGGTTGAGAACGATATAAGAGAAGAGGGAGAACAAGCGACTTTCGAAACGGGAGTTCATGGGCTTCATTCAGAAATTATTAGGTTACTTGGAAGACTTAAATACAGAACTAGTTATGGTCAGAATGTATTAAAGCATTCTATAGAAGTTTCGTACTTAGCAGGACTTATGGCATCAGAACTTGGAATTGACCCAACACTTGCTAAAAGATGTGGGTTACTTCATGATATAGGTAAGGCTGTGGACCACGAAGTTGAAGGACCACATGCACTTATAGGTTCGGAAATTGCTAAAAAACATCATGAGTCACCTATTGTAGTGAATGCTATTGCAGCACATCATGGAGATGTTGAGTTACAATCTCTTGAAGCGATACTAGTTCAAGCAGCAGATGCTATATCAGCTGCAAGACCTGGTGCAAGAAGAGAAACTTTAGAAGCATATATTAAAAGGTTAGAAAAACTAGAGGAAATTGCAAATTCTTATGAAGGTGTGGAAAAATCATATGCTATCCAAGCTGGAAGAGAAGTTAGAATTATGATTAAACCAGATGTAATAGATGACGCTGGTGCCGTTGAAATGGCGAGAAATCTAGTTAAGAGAATTGAAAATGAACTTGAATATCCAGGGCAAATTAAGGTGAATGTAATTAGAGAAACACGAGCTATTGATTATGCAAAATAAAAACATATAATAATAAATCCTCTTAAAATCTAGAATACTTCTAAATCTTAAGAGGATTTTTTTTGCGCAAAGTATTGACTATTGATGCAATAGATAAAATTTGTAATCGCAAATAATTTGTTCCATTTACATCATAAAAAAATAATGATATATTAGTACAGCATGAATTATATTGTTTATTAAAAAAACAAAAGAATATTAATGTGAAATATACAATTAATATATATTGGAGGTAAAAAATGGTATTATCTAAAAAAGCTGGTAAAATATCAACATCTTTAACATTAGCTATAACTGCAAAAGCAAAAAAAATGAAAGCTGATGGTATTGATGTAATAGGGTTTGGGGCCGGTGAACCTGATTTTAATACGCCAAAGAATATTAGAGAAGCAGCTATTGTGGCAATAAACGAAGGAATGACAAAATATACTGCTGCTTCAGGTATTATTGAATTAAAGGAAGCAATAATAAAAAAATTTAAAAAAGATAACAGTTTAAATTACATAACAGATCAAATTATAGTTTCAACTGGAGCAAAACAATGTTTAGCTAATGTTTTGCAAGCTATAATAAATCCTGGGGATGAAGTTATAATTGGAACTCCATATTGGGTTAGCTATCCGGAATTAGTTAAATTATCTGATGGAGTACCTGTTTTTGTCGAAACAGAAGAAAACAATAAATTTAAGTTAACAATTACAAACCTTAATAAGGTAGTAACTAAAAAATCTAAAGCAATAATTTTAAATAGTCCCAATAATCCTACAGGAACTGTGTATTCAAGGGAAGAACTTATGAATATTGCTGAGTTTGCAAAAATAAATAACTTACTAATAATATCAGATGAAATATATGAGAAACTATTATATGGAACTAATGCTCATATTAGTATAGCAAGTCTTTCTGAAGATGCTTACTTAAGGACTATAGTAATTAACGGTTTGTCTAAGGCTTATGCTATGACAGGATGGAGAATAGGGTACGCAGCAGGAAGTAAAGAAATCATAACATTAATGTCAAATATACAAAGCCATACTACTTCTAATCCAAATTCAATTGCTCAATATGCATCAGTTGAAGCTTTAAATGGAGAACAAGAAGATGTGCATGATATGGTAAAACAATTTAAAATACGAAGAAATTATATGGTAAAAAGAATTAATAGTATTAATAGTTTGTCTTGTATAGAACCAGAAGGTGCTTTTTATGTTATGGTGAATATAAGTAAGATACTAAACAAATTAATTAATGGAAAAGTTATAAAGGATTCAATTTCTTTTTCAAAACTTTTGCTTGAAAAGGAAAAGGTTGCAGTCATTCCTGGGATAGCATTCGGAGCAGATAATTTTATTAGACTATCATATGCGACTTCAATGGAAAATATAAAAAAAGGACTAGATAGAATAGAAAGTTTTGTTAGCATTATTTAAAATTGATTTGCATAGGTATTAATGATATTATGATAGCATGAACTAATGATGATTTGTTTTATGTTAGTTCATACTAATAATAAAATATTGAGGTGAAGTAAATTGGTAACAAAGGAAGTTATAGTTCATAATCCTAAAGGATTGCATGCTAGACCAGCTACATTATTAGTAAGAAAAGCAGCTTCATTCAAATCGGATATAGGCATAGAATTTATGGGTAAAAAAGCCAATATTAAAAGTTTAATAGGTATTTTATCATTAGGTGTTGGGTCCAATGTAGCTGTAAACGTTATAGCAAATGGTGTTGATGAAAAATTAGCATTAGAAGAAATAGTAAAATTAATCAATTCTTTAGAAGAATAATTAATACCTGTAAATTTTAAAAAGCTGCTAACTTACTGTTTGCAGCTTTTTAAAATTTATAAAAAAGCAAAAGTTTTAAAGGAGAATATTTATGAAAAGTGAAATTATTGGATTTAATTATAATTCAGATTTAAAGTTAGATAATGAAAATTTTATAAGATATTTTCTTGAGATTAAATCTAGAAAAAGTATTTATACATCTAAAAGTTATGAACGTGATATAAAGGATTTTTTTTGTGTAAGTTCTATTTTGGATATTAGTATAGATGATATTAAAAAAGTTACTATATTACATACACAAAATTTTATTATGAAATTGATGGATAAAAATATGTCATCTGCAACTATAAATCGGAAAGTATCATCATTAAGCGCTTTGTATAAGTGGCTATTAAAATACCAAGATAATTCTACAGGTATTCATATAATCAAATATAATCCATTTGGAAATCTAAAAGAAGAAAAACCAGTGATAAATAATAAAGAGACTGAGTTTTTAACTAAAGAAGAGTGTAAGATTTTGTTAAACAGTATAGATACATCCACTATATTAGGACAGAGGAACAAAACAATATTAGTGCTTGCGTTAACTACTGCATTAAGGAAATCTGAAATTATAAATATTAAAATAAAGCATGTTACCACATACACTGGATATAATGTAGTAAAAGTAAAAAGGAAAGGTGGTAAAGAAGATATAGTAAAACTTCAACAAAATGTTCTTACTATGATTAATAAATATATTGAATTAACTAAAAGAAATAAGGTAACGAATGGCGAGGAATATTTATTTATTGGGCATTCAACTAATGGAAAGAATAAGGAAAAGTTAAATGCAAGCACTTTAAATTATATGATGAAAAAAGTGTGCAAAAATGCAGGCATAGATAAGGATTTAGGGGTTCATTCTACTAGGCATACAGCAATCACACTTGCGATACTTGCAGGAGCTACGGTAGAAAAAGTTAGAGATTTTGCGGCGCACAAAAATTTGGCAACTACTAATAGGTACATTCATTCAGTTGAAAAATTGAAAAATAATGCTGGCGATCTAATAGATATATTTTAAATATATGATGAAACTTATATAGTCTATTAATAACCTACTAGTAGACTATATAAGCGAAAAAGACACTAGGCTTCTAAAATATACATTTAACTTAGGATTTTGCTTTAAATCAAGTGTAGACATGGTTTAAATGAGTAATGTACGGCTAAATATAGTTGTAATCTTAAGATGGAAAGCATTAAATGATAAAGGTTTGTATAATCTCATGTGAATTGTACAAAATATAAGTATAAGAAAATAGGAGTAAAAGAAAATATGAAAATAGGATATGCTTGTATACCATTAACAATAAATGAAAGAACAGCAAGAGGTCTTACACTAAAGAAATTTACAAAAGACATTTTTTTAGATGTTGTAAAAGAAAATATAATAGGGTTGAAAAAAATTTTAGAAAATAATGAAAAACTTAATATAAAACTATTTAGAATAAGTTCAGATATAATTCCACTCGCAAGTCATAGTATTAATGAAATTGAATGGTACGAGTATTTCAAAAATGAATTAAATGAAATAGGTGAGTTTGTAAAAAAATGTGGTATGAGAGTTTCAATGCATCCAGGACAATATACGGTACTTAATGCTTTGAAAGAAGACATTGTGGAAAATGCAATTAAAGATTTAGAATATCATAGTAGATTTTTAGATTCGTTAGGTCTAAATTCAAATAACAAAATAATACTGCATATAGGTGGAGGTTACGGAGATAAAAATGCAGCTATAAATAGGTTTATTGAGAATTTTAAAAGACTATCAATTTCTGTGAAAAATAGACTTGTTATTGAAAACGATGGAAAAATATTTAATATTGAAGATGTTCTTTATGTTAGCAGTAAAATTGATATACCGGTTATATTTGATAACCTTCATCATGAGTGTAATCACCAAAAGGATGAGGATATAAGAGAAATAATGAAAAAAGTAATAAAAACATGGAAAGAAAAAGATGGTAATGTAAAAGTTCATTATAGTCAGCAAAATCCACAAAAACAGATAGGCGCACATTCAAATACTATAATGGTGAAATCATTTTTAGAATATTATGACGAAGTTAAGAAGTTTAATCCAGATATTATGCTAGAGGTGAAAGATAAGGATATTTCTGCTGTAAAATGTAATATTATAATTAATAGCACAAATAGCACAAATAAGAAATTAAATTCTACGATTATAGAAAAACAATGGGCAAAATATAAATATGTATTAATGGAAAGAAATTATAAGTATTACAAAGAATGTAGTAAAATGGTAAAAGAAAAATGTAGCTTTAAAGAATTCTATGAGTATATTGATGAGGTTATAAATATTGATGTAGAAGATGGAAGTTTTATAAATACTGCAGAGCATGTTTGGGGGTATGTTAAAGATGATGTTAACGACAAAGAAAAGAATCATTTTGCAAAACTTATCTTGGATATGGGTAATAAAGGGAAGATAAAGCTTTATTTAAGAAAGTTATGTGGCAGATATAATGCAGAATATATTCTTAATTCATATTATTTTCATTACTAAAAGTTTAATAAATGAATTATATTATCGAAAAGGCATATAGGTACATATGTCTTTTTGTATTGAATAAATGGGATAAAGCTATTGATTATAATTATATTTTTATTTGTATAAAAATTATTTTTGTTGTCAATAATCTTAAAAAGTTATTTAATTACGCAATAAGAAATAAAGTCATATTAAGAGTTAATTAATAACTAATGCAAATTCTACAAAAAAGAGGAGATAATTAATGAATACTGTATCAATTATTGGTAGATTAACAAGAGAGTTAGAACTTAAGACTTTTAACGAAGGAAAAGGCTTTTACACTAAATTCACATTGGCAATTAATAGGGTACAACATAAAGATATGCAAGCTGAAGCTGATTTTATAAATATTGTAGCATGGAGTGGTCTTGCGGAAACTTTATGTAAACATTTAAAAAAAGGGAATCAAATTGCTATAACTGGGAGACTCTCAAGTAGTAGTTATGTAGATAAAGATGGAAATAAAAGATATAGCACAGAAGTTGTAGCTGAAGATTTTAAGTTTTTAGATAATAAGCAACAAATTGTATAACTTACATAATATTATGACTGTGGTATAATTTATAAACAGTAATAATAAAAAAGTGAGGTGTTTTAATGAAGACGATAGTTTTAGCCGGAGGATGTTTTTGGGGTGTGGATGCTTATATGTCAAAAATAGATGGTATTGTAGAAACTAAGGTGGGATATGCCAATGGTAAAAAGAAGGACCCTACGTATGATGAGGTTTGCAGCGGAAATACAGGTCATGCAGAATCTTGCTTAATAAGTTATGATGAAAAGTTGGTATCTTTAGATAAAATATTAAATAAGTTTTGGGGAATAATAGATCCTACTGCTATTAATAAGCAAGGAGCTGATATAGGTAGTCAGTACAGAAGTGGTATTTATTACTCTGATAAAAGTGATTTAGATATTATATTAAGCACAAAAGATAAAGTCCAAAGTAAATATAAGAAGGTTATAGTTACTCAGATACAACCTCTTTCTTGTTTTTATGATGCTGAAGATTATCATCAAAAATACTTGCAGAAAAATCCGGGAGGATATTGTCATATTGATTTAAATGCCAATTAGTAAAGAATATAAAAACAAGGTTGTGTAAATCTACACTTCCTTGTTTTTAATAGTTTTGCTTATTATTTTATTAATAAATAAAACTATCTATAAATTTAAAGAATCTTTGTACATTTTTAGTATATCTTCTTTTTTTACAGGTGTTGGATGGTTTTTTAGTTTATCTTTGTTTAATGCCATGGTTTCCGCATATGAGCATATATCTTTATAACTTATATTATCTATACTTCCAAGCATGTCATTTAAAAAATCACCGAGTTCATCTAAATTTTCTATAGTTAATAGATATAAAATTTTTCTGACTCTATGTTTATTCTCAGAAAATTGTAAATATGATTTTAAAAGTATTCCATTTGCTTTTCCATGTGGTATATTATGAAAATATGTAAGAGCATAACCCATTCCATGTGGAAGAGATGTGCCTGATTGTGCAATTACCATACCAGCTATGGATGATGCCAACATTAATTTCTCTCGAACGACATAAGTAAATTCCTTTTCTTTTATCATATTTAAACATTCGCCAAATAATTTCAACCCTTTTTCAGCTAGTGCATCACTTATTATATTTGATTTTGAGGACAAATAACCTTCTATTAAGTGAGACAACGCATCTATAGAAGTATTAATAGTTATATTTTCTGGTAAGGACATTAAATATTTTACGTCTAACAGGGCGTACTGCGGAAATACTTTTTGGCATATGCCATGTTTCGTTTTTATTTCATTGTCGGTAAGAATTGCATAAGGTGTTGTTTCAGTTCCTGTTCCAGCTGTTGTAGGAATTGCAATTACAGGTATAGAATTAAGGCTTGGACTATCAAATAAATTATGAATGGAAGCATTTGGATTATTTATTAACACACCGGCTGCTTTTGCAGAATCGATGGGAGAACCACCTCCGATACCTATAATAAAATTAGCATTTTGTGATTTACCAAGTTTGGCTATTGCTTCTACAGTTTCTAAAGATGGATTTTCTTCTACATTGTTAAAAACAGAGTATACAACGCCTTCTTTTTCTAATGCATTAGTAACATCTTTTAATGAGCCGTTTATGATGGATGAGGTTTTACCAGTTACAATTAAAGCCTTTTTCCCATAAGAAGAAAACAGGTTACTGTTTTTTAATACAACTTCTTTATCTAATATTATTTTTGTTGGCATATAGTAATTAATAAAATTCATTATAAATCCTCCTTTTTAAATATTACATTAGCATATATTATAACATTAGTAACGTTATAATATATTATGATGTTAATTTTATATTTTATTGTTTATTAAAATTAAATTAGAATTCATAGTTTGATAAAAATATTTCCTTGGAAATATATTGAAAATATCTCGTAATTACAAAAGTAAAATGAAAAATGATTTATCAGCAATTGATTTTTTATTAATATACTTATATAATTCTTTATGAAGGCTTATGTATATAGTACTAAAAATAAAATTAGGAAGTGTTATAGTGGAAGAACGTTTGCAAAAATTTATGGCAAGATGTGGTGTTGCATCACGAAGAAAGTGTGAAGAAATAATTACGGCTGGTAGAGTAAAAGTAAATAATTTGGTAGTTTCAGAGTTAGGAAATAAAATCAATCCTGAAGAAGATAGTGTCGAGGTAGATAATAAAATTATTAATATAGAAGAAAATAAAGTTTACATTGCATTAAATAAACCAGAAGGGATAGTATCTACTGTAAAAGATGAAAAAGGTAGAGAGACTATTTTAGATTTAGTAAAGACAAAAGAAAGAATATATCCTATAGGGCGTTTAGACTATGACACATGTGGTTTAATTATTTTGACTAATGATGGCGATATCTATAATAAGGTGATTCACCCAAGGCAGGCTATTAACAAAGTTTATATGGCAATACTTGAAGGATGTCCAAATGAGGAAGAAATATCTACATTCTGTAATGGAGTGGATATTGATGGATATATTACGGCTAAAGCTGGATTTGAAATTACAAAAAGAATCGGATTCAATTGTAGGGCTACAATTACAATACATGAGGGTAAGAATCGTCAAATTAGAAAAATGTGTGATATTATAGGTCATTCTGTTATTGCATTGAAAAGAATTTCTGTTGGCAACATCCAACTTGGGAATATGGAAAAGGGAGAATGGAGAAACTTAACTTTTGATGAAATAAATTATTTGAAGAATTTATAATTTAAGAATTCATTATATGATTTTTTTGAATGAAAAAATAAATTGAAAAAATTACATAAATATTGATGATGTTTGATTATTACTAAAAAATAATATTATACAAATGAATAATTCGTTGAAAACATCTTCAAAAGATGATAAAATGAAATAAAAAATTCATTTTATTATCTTTTGAAATTTTTATTTCATTTATTTGGATTAATATAGGAAGGGTTGAGTTGATTATGGCAGATAGCAAACAAGATTTGATGAGGACTATTCAAATTAAATTTTCACGCTTAAGTAAAGGACAAAAATTAATCGCAGAATATATTCTAAACCATTATGATAAAGCAGCATTTATGACAGCAGCTAAATTGGGAACTAGTGTAGGCGTAAGTGAATCTACCGTTGTAAGATTTGCTAATGAATTAGGGTTTAGTGGTTATCCAAAACTGCAGAAAGCTCTTCAGGAATTAATTAAAAACAAATTAACAACTGTTCAAAGAATTGAGTTATCAAATGATTTTATTACTCAGGAAAATGCACTAAAAGGTGTATTAAAAGCTGATATGGAAAATATAAGAGCTACACTTGAAAAAATTAATCATAAGACTTTTGAGGATATTGTTAACTCACTATTTAAAGCTAGAAAAATATACATAATTGGACTTAGAAGCTCAGCAGCACTTGCAGAATTTTTAGCATTTCATTTAAATCTTATTTTAGATAATGTTAAAGTAGTTGCCTATGGAGTTAGTGATATATTTGAGCAGATGCTTTATGTTAATGAGCAAGACATAGTTATTGGAATAGGATTTCCTAGGTATACGACAAGAACAATTGAAGCACTAGCTTTTGCTAAAAGTAAGAATGCAAATGTTGTAGCAATTACAGATAGTTTATTGTCTCCATTAGCGACTAGAGCAGATTACACATTAATAGCCCAAAGTAATATGGCATCATTTGTGGATTCTTTAGTAGCACCTCTTAGTGTAATAAATGCATTGATTATTGCTGTGGGTTTAAGAGAAAAAGAAAAAATTTCAAGAACATTTTCTACTTTAGAGGACATATGGGAAGAATATCAAGTTTATTCTTTTAAAGATAAGGATAGAGAATGAAAGATAAATTCTTAATCAATCGGTTTGAAGAGAATCCTTTCATTGGGATTCTCTTTTGAGGTTGTGTTTTACATATACAGAAAATGAGTTTGAATGTATTATAATGAATTATAACTGTAAATATTATAGGGGAGTGATTGTGTGGCAAAAGTAATTATTATTGGAGGCGGACCAGCAGGTATGATGGCAGCTGTTACGGCTTCATCAAAACATGAGGTGGTTCTCATTGAAAAAAATGAAAGATTAGGAAGAAAACTTTATATAACAGGTAAGGGTAGATGCAATATCACAAATGCTAAGGATATTGGTGACTTTTTTGAAAATATACCATGTAATCCTAACTTTTTATATAGTTCTTTATATTCATTTACAAATGAAGATACTATGAACTTTTTTAAAGAACTAGGAGTTAATCTTAAAGTAGAAAGAGGGGATAGAGTATTTCCAGAGTCAGATAAATCTTCAGATATTATAAAAGCTTTTGATATTTCATTGAAAAACAAAAAGGTTGAAGTATTATTAAATTCAAAAGTAAAAAAAATAATTCGAGATAATCAGAAAGTTATTGGCGTCGAACTAGCTTCTGGAAACAATGTATATGGAGATTATATTATATTATGTACTGGTGGGTTATCGTACCCACAAACTGGTTCATCAGGTGAAGGATTAACTTATGCTAAGGTTTTAGGACATAATATAATTAAACCTAAAGCATCACTTGTACCAATTGAGCTTGAGGAGGAATGGATTAAGGATTTACAGGGACTTTCTCTAAAAAACGTAGAACTTAATATTACAAATAGTAAGAATAAGAGCATTTATAAAGAGTTTGGAGAAATGATTTTTACTCATTATGGAATTTCAGGACCTATAGTCCTAAGCGGAAGTTGTTATGTAAAAGAAGGAGAAAAATTAAAAGCTTTTATTAATTTAAAACCAGCTTTGAGTGAAATTCAACTTGATAAACGAATTCAAAGTGATTTTTTGAAATACGCAAATAAAGATTTTAAAAACTCATTAACTGATTTACTTCCTAGCAAACTTATTAATACAATTATTCAATTATCTAATATTGATGAAAATAAAAAGGTGAATTCTGTTACTAAAGAGGAAAGAAAAAATTTAGTTAATTTACTTCAAAAATTACCGCTTACTATAAAAAGGCTTCGCCCAATTGACGAAGCAATTATAACTAGTGGAGGGGTAGACACTTTGCAAATAGATTCGTCTACAATGAAATCAAAAGTAGTAGATAATCTCTATTTTGCAGGGGAAATGATTGATGTAGATGCATATACCGGAGGGTATAATCTTCAAATAGCATTATCTACAGGATATCTAGCTGGAAATAGTGTAGGAGTAGACTAATTATACTTAAAGTAATGTTTTGATTGATGGAGGGTGAATTACAATGGAAATTTCTATTGCTATAGATGGACCTGCAGGTGCAGGTAAAAGTACAATAGCCAAGACGATAGGTAAAAAATTCAATCTAATGTATATTAATACAGGTGCAATGTATAGGGCAGTTACATTAAAAGCTATGGATGCAAATATTTCAGAAGATAATGTTCACGATTTAGTGAAATTAGTGGGATCTTTAGAAATGCATTTTGTAGAAGATCATTTATATGTTAACAATGAGGATTTAACCAATATGATAAATATGCCTAATATAAGTAATAATGTCTCAAAGTATGCAGCTGTTCCTGAAATTAGAGAAATTCTTGTTAAGCTTCAAAAGGACATAGCAAAGAAATTTAATGTTATTATGGATGGGCGAGATATAGGTACAGTTGTATTAAAAGAGGCACCTTTTAAATTTTATTTAACTGCTAGTAGTGAAGAAAGAGCAAAAAGAAGATATGAAGAATTAATGGCAAAAGGTATAGAAGTTGATTATAATACTATTTTAAAAGATATTATTAAAAGAGACTTTATTGATACCCACAGAGAGATTAACCCACTTACAAAAGCTAAAGATGCGATAGAAATAGATTCTTCGGATTTAGATATTGATGGAGTGGTAAATGAAATAGTATCTTATATTAATTCAAATATTTAAAAATCAGTCCAAAATTTATAAAATAATTTATCTGTTGGGGTGAAAAAATGAAAAAAATAATACTTGCAGATTCAGCTGGCTTTTGTTTCGGAGTTAAACGTGCAGTAGATAAGGCTTTAGAAATAAAGGGAAAAAACAATAAAAAAATATACACACTTGGACCACTTATACACAATAATGATGTTGTAAATTTTTTAAAAGAAAATTTAATATATCCAATAGAACTTGAAGACATAACAAGTTTGAAAGAAAATGACACGATTATTATAAGATCACATGGGGTATCTGAAAAAACATTAAATATTTTAAGGAAAACTAATCTTAATATAGTAGATGCGACGTGTCCTTATGTAGAAAATATTCATAAAAAGGTAAAAAAATATTATGACTTAGGATATCATATAATTATTGTAGGAGACAAAAATCATCCTGAAGTTATTGGAATTAACGGGTGGTGTAACGACTGCGCATTAATACTTAAAAGAGGTGTAGATGTTGGTATTACCGAAAATAAAGTATGCGTGGTAGCTCAGACAACTGAAAGACAAGTTACTTGGGAACATGTATTAACTAAAATTATAAAAATGAGTAAGGAAATAGTTGCATTTAATACTATTTGTAGTGCAACAGAAGTGCGTCAAAAATCTGCAGAAGAAATTTCGAAGAAGGTTGATGCTATGGTCGTTATCGGTGGATTTAATAGTTCAAATACTACAAAGCTTTATGAAATATGTAAAAAAAATTGTGAAAATACAATTCATGTAGAAAACTTACTAGATATATCAGATGAATTTCTAAAGGATAAAAACATTAAGCAAATAGGGGTAACAGCTGGGGCATCAACTCCAGACTGGATTATTAAAGAAGCTATCTTAAAAATGAATTAGAAGAAACGTGTAGCATAAAATTATGCATACACGTTTCTTTATGATATTTAACAACTAGTGTATTAATGAAGTCTAAATAAGTTATATATAAATGTATTAGAGATTTTACATCTATTTTCAGAAATTAAAGAATACTAAATAAGAAAGAATAATATAATTTAATAGTACTAATGTAGGGAGATAAAAATAAAAATTCATTTAAAAATAAAAATTAATGGAGTAAAGCTGAATGTATAAATCAATAGGTCTAACTTTAAAAAACATTGATAACTTTCGTGAAATTAATAAATTTAACACTAACTTTAGTTTATCAAATAAAGATTTTTTTGATCTGTATGATAATAGTAATATTATTCAAAAATTATTCATGAGAAAAAATGTAAATTTACTGGTGGAAGATAATAATTATATCGGATATATATGGGTTGAGAAGCAAAATAAATACCAAAGTTGCATAAATTCAATGAATGTGATAGAAAATAGAAATTTAATTTACTTTTATAAGAATTTAATTGGCTCAGTTGTAAATAATAGTTTAATAACCTATGAATGCGAAGATAACAAAGTAAATGTTGATATTTTAAGTGAATTAGGATTTAATAGGACTAAAGGATTTCGAGAACTCGAAAAGCCGTGTTTTGAATATTTTAATACCTTTATTCCCAGGGAGATTACTTTTTCTATAGTAAAAAGGAATACAGATGAAAAATTACGTTGTTTATTACAAAATGAGATATTTAAAAATGATGACAGAATACCAATAAATATAGAAGATATATATTACGATGAAATACAAGAATATTATTTTGATAAAGGTGCGATATTTATTAAATGTAATAATAAAACCATTGGTTATGGGCAGATTATAATTGAAGAGAAATCGGCAATAATAGTTAATTTTGGAATAATAGGAAATTATAGAAATTTTGGTTATGCAAAAGTACTTTTACGGTATTTGTTAAATATAGCGATGGATAATAATTTTTCTAAAGTCTCACTTCGGGTGGATTCTGATAATATTGCTGCATTTAACCTATATAGTTCGCTAGGCTTTATGATTAAAAAAGAATTTTACACATGGCAAAAACTAAAATCTATTGATGAAGAAGTGAATAGATGATTATAATGGTACCTATAGGAAGGATACTTGAAAAAGTGTCTTACTATAGATACTTTTTTTGTATAATTTAAAATTGACATGATCTTTAATATAAGTTAAAATCAATTCGATGGTTATCAAATATTAATACTGTCAGGAAGAGGGTACAAAAGTGGATGCAAAAAAGCTGGCGAAAATATTTAAAGCACTTTCAAATGAAAATAGATTAGAGTTATATTTAAAAATTGCTCAGGCTCACGAATCTGGTTTCGAGGCTGGAGGAAAATGTTGGGTTTCAGATATCTCTTCCTGTTTAAATATTGGTGCTCCGACAATTTCACATCATATCAAAGAATTGGTTAATGCAGAACTAATTACCACTGAGAAAAAAGGAAAGTTTTTAATATGTAGGGTAAATAAGCAATTAGTTACACAAGTATGCAAGATTTTAAGTTTGTAGGATTTAATTAAATAATAAAGGAGTAGTTATTATGGAAAGTGTTGCACTTTTAAAATGTACAGATTATGATGTAGAATTGATAGAAAAAACATTAAGAGAAGGTTTTGAACTTCTTGGGGGAGACTCTTTTTTAAGAAAACTTATACCTAAAAACAGTAAAGTTTTATTAAAACCTAATTTTCTTAGTATAGAGCCAAAAGGGTCACCCGTTATAACTCATTATGCAGTTTTTGAAGCTGTAGTTAGAATAGTTAAAGAATATAGCGAAAACATTACATTCGGAGATTCTCCTGGGTTTGGAGATTCAAGAAAAGCAGCAGAAAAATCAGGATTGATGGAGGTTGCTAATAGATATGGAGTCGTTTTTGATGATTTTAAAGACGATATTCATGTAACACTTGAAAATTCTTTATTATGTAAATCATGGAATATTGCTAGGGCACCTTATGAGGCAGATGTAGTGATTACACTTCCAAAGTTAAAAACTCATGCTATGGCGTATTATACTGGAGCAGTTAAAAATCAATTTGGTTGTATTCCGGGCACTCAAAAGGCGATATGGCACACAAGAATGCCAGATGCTAATAATTTCAGTAAAATGCTACTGGATGTTAATTCATTGGTTAACACTAGTTTTGCAATTCTTGATGGAATAATTGCAATGGAGGGAAATGGTCCTAAAAGCGGAAATTCTAAAAAAATGGATACTATAATTATGGGACAATGTTTAACAGCAGTAGATTCAGTTGCAGTAAGATTAATTGGTTATAATGATGTTTTAAAACTTCCGTTTTTAAAAGAAGCATTCGATTCAAAGTGGGGAGCTGTGTTACCAGAAGATATAGTGGTACTTGGTGAAAAAATAGAGTCAATGAAATGTAAAGACTTTAAGTTATCAAGAAAAGGGGGCAGTTTTTATTTTGTAAATCCTTCAGTAACTCATTTTTTAACTTCAATGGTTGCACCAAATCCAGTTGTAGTAGAGGCGAAATGCATTGGTTGCAGAAGATGTGATGAAGTTTGTCCACAAAGGCCTAAAGTTATATCATTTATTAAAAAAGGAAATAAAGTAATTCCAAAATGGGATTACAGTAAATGTATAAGGTGTTTCTGTTGCCAGGAACTTTGTCCTCGTGGTGCAATAGAAACAAAGTATAAGACATTAGGTAAACTTTTGGGATTAAAATAATTAATTTTTTTTAAGCAATATACTTAGAGAAGAAAAGCATTAATTAAAGTGTTAATTGCTGCCTTTCTTCTTATTTGTATATCCTATTGTATAATATATTATCATATTTTCATAAATCAATTAATTAATTGCACTTTTTATACCTAGTGCAAAATCGTATACTCTCTTTAATAGTTTATCTTGCGTTCCACCCTGAGCCACTAATTTTATTATTGCACTTCCAACAATGATGGCCTCACAATAAGGGGCATATGCTTTTGCCATTTCAGCATTTGATATTCCAAAACCAAGGCCTTTAGGCATATCAGTGTATGCAGAGATTAAATCCATATACTCTTTAATGTCTGTATTAAGTTTTTGTATTGTTCCTGTTACTCCATTTACAGAAACACAATATACAAAACCCTTTCCAAGATTAGTTATAGCTTTAATTCTTGATTTCGATGTTGGAGCTACCATTGGTATTATGCATATATCATATTTATCTGCGATTTCTATTGCTTGAGCTCTCTCCTCAAGTGGGAGATCAGGAATTATTAAACCATCAATACCAACTTCCTTGCATTTCTTAAAAAACGCAACATCACCATATTTAAATATTGAATTATAATAAAGTAGATAGACTAGTGGAATTTGCGTTTTTTCTCTTATTTGACAAACTGTGTCCATAATAGATTTCATTTTAGTTCCATGGGCTAATGACCTAGTGGAGGAGGCCTGTATTACAGGACCATCAGCCATAGGATCAGAATAGGGAACTCCAATCTCTATTATATCAGCACCGGCTTTTTCAAGAGTTAAAACTAATTCTAAGGTGGTATCTAAATCTGGATCTCCACCTGTTACAAAAGGTATAAAGGCTTTTTCATTTTTTGATTTAAGATAATTGAATTTTTGTACTATTCTATTCATAGTTTTACCCCCATTATTTGTGCGATTGTATTTATATCCTTGTCGCCACGTCCTGATAGATTAATAATAATAATTTTATCCTTTGAAAGCGTTGGTGCAAGTTTAATAGCATAGGCAACTGCATGAGCACTTTCTATAGCAGGGATTATTCCCTCAACTCTTGTGAGCTGCATAAAAGCATTAACTGATTCATCGTCTGTAGCACTTACATATTGAGCTCGATGTATGTCATGTAGATAAGCATGTTCAGGACCTATGCCAGGGTAATCAAGACCAGCAGAAATTGAATACACAGGCATTATTTGGCCATCATCATCTTGAAGCACATAAGTTTTCATTCCATGAATTATTCCAATATTACCTTTTGATATAGTTGCAGCATGTTGATCTGTATTTAGTCCTTTTCCTGCTGCCTCAACCCCTATAAGTTTTACAGCTTTATCTTCAATGAAAGGGTAGAATATGCCCATAGCATTACTTCCACCACCAACGCATGCAATTATGTAATCTGGTAATCTATCCTCAAAGCCTAGTATTTGGCGTCTTGCCTCATCCCCAATAACTCTTTGAAAGTCACGAACCATTGTTGGATATGGATGTAATCCAACGGTAGATCCTATAACATAAAAAGTATCTTCTACGTTACTGACCCAATTTTTCATAGCCTCATTAACGGCATCTTTTAAGGTGCCTGTGCCTGTGGTAACTGAGTTAACTTTAGCTCCAAGCATTTTCATTTTAAAAACATTTAGTGATTGTCTTTGTATATCTTCCTCACCCATAAATACTTCGCACTCAAGTCCAAACATCGCAGCTACAGTTGCAGTTGCAACTCCATGTTGACCTGCTCCAGTTTCAGCTATTATTCTTTTTTTACCCATTCTTATTGCAAGTAGTATCTGTCCTAGTGCATTATTTATTTTATGAGCTCCGGTATGGTTTAAATCTTCTCTCTTTAGATATATTTTTGCTCCACCTAATTTTTTTGTAAGATGCTCTGCATAATATAACGGAGTTTCGCGACCAACGTAGTTTTTAAGATAATATTTATATTTTTCTATAAACTCAGGGTCGACTTTAGCTTTTTCATATTCCTCCTCAAGTATTATAACTGCGCTCATTACTGTTTCTGGTGCGTATTGTCCACCAAATTTACCAAATCTACCTTTCATTATAAATCCCTCACTTTCTTAATAAATTCTTTCATTTTTTCATAATCTTTAAATCCATGTATTTCTACACCACTGGATACATCAACCCCGTAAGGGTTTAACCTTGTAATTCCTTGTTTAACATTTTCACTAGTTAATCCACCAGCTAGCATAATGGTGCTTCCATCAATCTTTTTATATGCAAGGTTCCAATTAAAGCTTTCTCCAGAACCAGAAGTGGTATTATCTAGAAGAAATTTTGAACAATTGTAATGGCTTGTTTGGGAAATGCTCTCATAATCATTAATTTTAAGTGCCTTCCAGATTTCATAACCTTTAAATTGATCTATATATTCTTGTGTTTCATGACCATGAAATTGGAGAACATTAAGATGTAATTTTTCCGAGATTTCTAGCACTACTGATGGATCTTCATTAACGAAAACTCCAACTTTTTGAACACTTTTGCTTAGATTTTTTATTAATTTATACGCTTGCTTTTTATCTACCTGATGTTTGCTTTTAGCAAAAACAAATCCGACGTATTCTGGGAGGAGCTCATTAATATAATCAATGTCGCACGGTCTTCTAATTCCACAAATTTTAATTTTAGTCATGGCAAGCCTTAAGGAAGGTTTCAACACTATGGGGATTTTTCATAAAAGATTCCCCAATAAGTACTGCGCTCGCTCCAATTGATTTTAAATACAAAACATCATTAATTGAACTTATTCCGCTCTCAGATACAACAATTTTGCCTTTGGGTATATACTTCATAAGTTTCTCTGCTGTATGAATATCAACATTGAAGTTATTTAAGTCTCTATTGTTTATGCCTATTATGTTTGAGCCACATTCGAGGGCAAGTTCTATTTCAAAGCTATTATGGACCTCTACCAAACAATGAAGGCCTAAGGAGGTTGCAAGTTTATAATAAGATTTTAGCTTATCCTTTAGAACAGCAGCTATTAGTAATATAGCATCAGCACCAAGGGCAACAGATTGATATATTTGATATTTATCTATAATAAAATCTTTCCGTAATATAGGCATAGAGGTATTTTCTTTAACTAATCCTATATTTTTATCATCTCCTAAGAAATACTTTTTTTCAGTTAGAACTGAGATAGCGTCAACACTGAATTTTTCGTAGTTTAAAGCAGTTTTAATAGGATCAAAATTTGCATCAATAAGGCCCTTAGAGGGAGAGGCTTTTTTTACCTCAGCAATAATAGACAATCCATTTGTATTAAGTGCTCTTTCAAAATCTCTTATTACCCAGTGTTTATTATTAATTAAAATTTCTAATGGTTTTTCAATTTTTTCATTGTCAATTTGGTGTATTTTGTTTTTAACTATTTTATCTAATATATTCATGATAATCTAAGCTCCTTAAGTTTTAGAAGGGCTTTTCCAGAGTCAATTAAGTCTTTAGCAAGTAATACTCCTTCTTTTATAGTTTCACACCTTTTGCCAATATATAAAGCTGCAGCTGTGTTTATTACTACAATATCTCTTTGAGGTCCTTTTTCTCCTTTTAAAACATTTAAAATAATAGTTGCATTATCCTTAGAACTTCCTCCAACTATGTTTTCAAGGATTGCTTTTTTAATTCCGAAATCTTCTGGATGTATTTTATAATCGAATACAAGGCCATTTTTTAATTCGCTGACATAAGTAAAACCAGTGGTGGTTATTTCATCTAGTCCATCCTCACCGTGGACTACAAGTGCACGCTCTAATCCAAGCTTTTTTAAAACATTAGCGACTGAGTTGGTTAATTCTTTGCTAAAAATACCAAGTACCTGCCCCTTAACAAAGGCAGGATTTGTTAGAGGACCTAAAATATTAAAAATAGTTCTAGTTCCTATTTCGCGTCTTGGTGCCGCTGCATTTTTCATAGCTAAGTGATAGTTTTGAGCAAATAGAAAAGCCATGCCTTTTTCTTCAATTAAATTTGCGGCAATACTTGGATTTATATTTATATTGATTCCAAGCTCGGTTAGTACATCAGCACTACCACTTTGACTAGAGACTGCCCGATTACCATGTTTAGCCACTTTTACGCCTCCTGCAGATGTTATTATAGCGCAGGCGGTAGATATATTAAAAGTTTTACCTCCGTCACCACCAGTGCCGCAAGTGTCAATAGCGTAATCGCTAATTAAATCTACATGTTTTGCGTTATCCCTCATAGCTTTTGCACAACCTGTGATCTCATCTATAGTTTCACCTTTCATCCTTAGACCAACAAGAAATCCTCCTATTTGAGCCTCAGTTGCTTCTCCCTTCATTATTCCATTCATAAAATCATAAGCTTCTTTCTGAGTTAAATCTTGATTTTGTATAACTTTACTTATTATCATCTTTAACATTACAAATCACCTCCACAAAATTTTTTATTATTTCTTTTCCTCCCTCGCTAAATATTGATTCAGGATGAAATTGTAAACCATATGTCTGAAACCCTTTATGCTTTATTGCCATTATTATTCCATCTTTTGTTTGGGCAGTAATTTCTAAATTTTTTGGCAAGGTAGCTTTTTCAACAATTAAAGAATGATATCTCATAATTTTTAGATTGTTATTTATTCCTTTAAACAAGCCTTTCCCATTATGGGTAATGATAGAGGTTTTCCCATGCATTATCTCAGGTGCTTTTATAACTTTTGAGCCATAGGCATAACCTATAGCTTGATGTCCTAAACAAATGCCCATAATTGGCATTATGCCCTCAAAAACTTTTATAACTTCAACACTTAGACCTGCATTTTCTGGTCTGCCCGGTCCAGGAGAAATAATAATACCCTCTAGTGGTAATTCTTCTAATGCTTTTATTGTAAATTCATCATTCCTTAAAACTTTTATGTCCTTATATAATTCACCCACATATTGATATAAATTATAAGTAAAGGAATCATAATTATCTATTATTAAAATCATTACAATACCTCCATTAGTGCCATAGTTTTATTCATGGTTTCAGTGTATTCAGTCTCGGGTACAGAGTCATAAACTATTCCAGCACCGCCTTGAACATAAGCAAAATCATCCTTAAATACTATTGTCCTTATGGCTATGCACGTATCCATATCACCACCATATGAGAAATAACCGATGGCTCCTGAATAAATACCACGCCTTGTATTCTCTAATTCATCAATAATTTCCATTGCTCTTATCTTAGGGGCCCCGGAGACTGTTCCTACAGGTAAACAAGACTTTAGTGCATCAAAACAATTTAATTCTTGTTTTAAAGTACCTGAGACCTTTGAACATATGTGCATTACATGAGAGAAGGCTTCAACCTCCATAAATTTATCTAACTTTACAGAGCCAAATTCACTAATTTTACCTATATCATTTCTACCAAGATCCACAAGCATCAAATGTTCTGCAAGTTCCTTCTCATCTTTTAACAACTCTTCTTTTAATAGCTCATCTTCTTTTGCAGTCTTACCACGAGGTTTTGTTCCTGCAATAGGATTAGTCATTACAACATTACCTTTAACTTTAACTAAACTCTCAGGAGATGCTCCCGCTAACTTAAAATCTTCAAAATCTACATAAAACATATAAGGGGAGGGATTGCTACGGCGTAACTTTCTATATATTTCAAAAGGGTCTATGTTATTTTTAACCTTAAACCTTTGAGATAAGACCACTTGAAAAATATCACCAGATGTTATATATTCTTTTGCTTTATCAACAAGTTTACAAAAATCTTCTTTTTTATAATTAGAAATAAATTGTTTATTTTTTGAATTTTCAATCAATTTATGGTGTACGTTCTCGCAACTTACCATTGCCTTAATAATATTCAGCTTATTTAAAACAGTATTATAATCTTCATCTTTCTCTGGGAATACATTATGAATTAACATTAATGTGTTTTTAAAATGATCAAAGCATATAAATTCTTTATAAAAAAGTAAACATGTCTCTGGTAAATCTAGTTCGTCTGGATTATTATCTGGTAATTTCTCATATTGTCTTATTACATCATAACCAATATAACCAATTGCACCACCGATAAATGGTAAATCTAGGTCATTCATATCATATTGTTTAAGTAAATGTGCCTGTGCAAAATCTAATATCTTACCTGTTTTATTTTTAACTTTATTTTCTTTAGTTATAGTTACATTTTCACCTCGGCTACTTATTATCATATACGGGTTACTACCCATAAATGAATATCTTGAATCTTCTTTAGAAGATGAAGCACTTTCGAGTAGAAATTTATATTTTCCTTTTAGTTTGTAATAAATATTTACTGGTGTAAGTTCATCACCATTAATTTTAGTGAACATTGGAAAAATTACTTTCAAAGATTTTTTATTATCAAATTCTTCTTGCGTTAAATTAACCATTTTATAATCACCCCTTTATTTTTTTGGACAAAAAAAACACTTCATCTGTATAATGGGACGAAGTGACCGCGGTGCCAACCATATTAGTTATTTAGTAACAAAAAAATAAAAACACCTCATCCTAATAAGGACGAAATGTAAATTTCGTTGTACCACCTAAATAATTGTCTTTGTCAGGCACAGATTTCTCGATTGCCCTGTCCATGTAACGGTAGACACTCCGGTTAATGCTACTACTAGTTCGCATCACATCTCACAGACCCATTCAATAACGGCTACAGTACCTAGCTTTCACTAATCCAGGTTCGCTTAAACTAAATTCCTTTATCTACTATTTCTGATCATTGATATTGTTTTAAATAATACATCTTAAGTTAATGATTGTCAACATTTATTTCAATAATTTGAATTGTTTTATTAATTATTATAATTCTAAACTAAATATATTTTTTGCTTCTTATTTTATATAATATTTAATATATTTAAAGGTACATATAACAAATAAATATATTTATTTATATGCACATTTAGTCAAAAATATGCTATTATAATATTAATAACAATTATTTGTAGATAAAAAGTATTACTTAGGGGGAATTGAAATTAATATTAATAATATAACGGGAGAAGTATTATATTATGCATTTTTATCAGGCGTAGTGCAAGTTAGGAAACAAAAGAATATTTTAAATAAAATGAATGTTTTTCCTATTCCAGATGGAGATACGGGAAGCAATCTTGTATCTACAATGAATTCAATTGTTGAAGATATGAAGATTCACAAATCTATTAAAGATACAATTAATTCTATGGCGGATGCAGCATTGATTGGCGCAAGGGGTAATTCAGGAATAATTTTTGCTCAGTTTTTAAATGGCATTAATGAAGAAATTAGCGATAAAGAGCCTCTAACTATGGTGACTTTTGCAGAAACATTAAAAAACGCGGTACCCTATGCATACAAAGCTATATTAAATCCTATTGAAGGGACTATGATAACTGTTATAAGAGAATGGTCGGAAGCCGTTTACAAATTGAAAGATGTAACTGATAGTTTTGAAGCAGTAATAATTAAAACATTAGAGGATGCTAAGAGCTCGCTTGCAAACACACCCAATATTCTTGATATATTGAAAAAATCATCTGTGGTAGATTCTGGTGCAAGTGGTTTTGTGAGTTTTCTCCAGGGAGTTGTTTATTTCTTTAAGGATAAAAACATTACAAAATTAAGTCAAAATGAAGAAGAAATAGTATTTGAAGAAGAGGTTTTTAATTTTACTTCAAATATAACTTATAGATATTGTACAGAAGCTTTAATTTCGAATGACAATATAAATACTAATCAAATAAAGGATGAACTAAAACATTTAGGAGATTCTTTAATTGTAGCAGGAAATAAAAGCAAAGTTAGAATACACATACACACAAATAAACCAGATGAATTATTCCATATACTAAGAGGAAAAGGTGAAATAGTTCAGCAAAAAGTTGACGACATGAAGAAACAATATGAGGTTGTGCATAACAGGATTAATAAAACGGCTATACTTACAGATTCAATTGCTGACTTACCACAAGAACTCATAGAAAAGTATCAGATTCACGTTTTACCATTGAATTTAATTATTGAAGGCAGCACATATTTGGACAAACTTACTATAAAACCGGATAAGTTTTATTCTATGATTGACAATTTAAAAGAATATCCAACAAGTTCGCAACCGACAATAAAAAATGTGCAAAATGTATTTTCTTTTTTAACTAGTCATTATGAATCAGTAATTACAATAATAGTATCTAAGGAAATGAGTGGAACGTTTAACATTGTTAAAAAAGCTTCACAAAAATTTATAGAAGAAGGCAAAAAAATAACAGTAATTAATTCCAAATTAAATTCTGGTGCACAAGGGTTAATAGTATTAGAAGCAGCAAAAGAATTAGAAGCCGGGAAAAATTATGAGAAAGTTATTGAGATAATAGAAAATAAGATTAAAAAAGCAAGAATATATGTTAGCGTTAATACTTTTAAATACATGGTAAGGGGTGGACGGGTTTCACCAATGAAAGGGTTTATTGGAAGGGTATTAAATTTAAAACCAATAATATCAATAAATGGGGATGGAAAAGGAATTGCATTTGGTAAAACTTTTAATGTAAAATCAAATACTAAGAAAATACTTGAGATAGTTAATAAAGCAAACGAAAATAACAAAATAATATCTTATAACATTGTACATGCAAGTGCTCCTATAAAAGCTAATGAATTGAGCTTGAAATTAACAGCAATTTTAGGTAAAGAACCAGAATATATCACTGAAATATCACCTATTGTTGGTTTAAGCGCAGGAATTGGAGCAGTAGCAGTGTCATTTATAAGTTCTTAATGTAATAATATAAATTTAGGAGGATTTAATATGAATATTTATTTGCAAAGTACAATACTAGTTTGTATCTATATGAGCATCTTTTTTATTATTGCTCAAATGAGGAAAAACAATTCAATAGTTGATATGGGGTGGGGTCTTGGGTTTGTACTAATATCAATATATACATTGTTTACTTCAGAAAATTATAATTTAAGAGCGATTATAGTTACGGCATTAGTTTTTGTCTGGGGAATAAGATTGTTTTATCATATATTAAAAAGGAATTTAGGAAAGCCCGAAGATTTTAGATATGTAGCATTTAGGCGGAGTTGGGGAAGATGGGTAATGCCAAGAGCATTTTTGCAAGTGTTCATGCTACAAGGAGCAATTATGCTTGTTATAGCATATCCCATTATAATGAATAATGCTACATCAAAAGGAAGTTTAGGTATTTTAGAAGTTCTAGGTCTAGCAATTTGGATAGTTGGTTTTGTTTTTGAAGCATTAGGAGATAAACAGTTAAAAAACTTTATTGAAGATAAAAGGAATAAAGGGCATATAATGAAAAGGGGGCTTTGGAAATTTACAAGGCATCCAAATTATTTTGGAGAAGCTACAATGTGGTGGGGAATATTTATAATTACTTTATCATCAAAAAGTGGCATAGCTGGAATCATTAGTCCTATAATTATAACATTATTGCTGCTATATGTTTCTGGAGTACCGATGCTTGAAAAACATTATAAGGATAATAAAGAATTTCAGGCATACGCGGAAATTACTAGTAAATTTGTACCTTGGTTTCCTAAAAGAAAAGTTTAATAAAATTGATTAAAAAATATAATGAAAGGGGGCTTAATTTTATGAAAATCGGAAAAATATTTTCTTTTATTGGTTTTTTCGTAATGATGGGAATGCTTATATATGGATTTACTATTGGGAATTTTACTCAGGAGGGTAAAATCCTTTTAGGTATGCCGTGGGGACAAATATCATTAGTAGATATTTATATTGAATTTATCATAGTATGTGCGTGGATAGTGTATAGAGAGAATAATGCTTCTAAATCTTTAATCTGGGTTTTACTTGTGCTAACATTAGGTAGTATGATTAGTTGCTTATATATTTTCTTAGCATTTAATAAATGCAATGGAAATTGGGAAAAGTTCTGGCTAAAAAATAGAGTCTAACTATAAAAATTGAATTGTTAAAAAAGGATGGATGAGCATGATTAAGAATCAGTGGTATGGAATACTAAATTCAAAAGAGGTGAGGAGTAAAAAATCAATTGGTGTAACAAGAATGGGTGAAAAACTAGTTCTTTGGAGAAGTGAAAGTGGTAAAATCAATTGCATTTTTGATAAGTGTTGCCATCGAGGAGCATCATTAAGTGCGGGCAAAGTGGACCATGACAAAATGGTATGTCCTTTCCATGGATTTGAATACAATTCTTCTGGGAAGGTAACGTTAATACCAGCTAATGGGAAAAATAGTAATATACCAGAGAGGTATAAGGTTAATCCCTACCTAGTAGAAGAAAAATATGGTTTAATTTGGTTATGGTATGGAGAAATTTTAGATGATATTCCAGAAATTCCTTTTTTCAAAGAACTACGTGAAGGTTTTTCCTATGGAGGCTTTTCAGAGATGTGGCCAGTGCATTATACGAGAGCTATTGAAAATCAATTAGATGTTGTTCATTTACCTTTTGTGCATGCATCTTCAATTGGTAGGGGAAATAAAACTTTAGTAAATGGTCCGGTTGTTAAATGGGAAGATAACTTGATGACTTTTTATGTGAATAATGTAGTGGATGATGGAAATAAAAAGCCTTTAAAGCCAAATGAAATTACAAACTATAAAAAATTATTTAGTCTTCAGTTACAAATGCCAAATGTTTGGCAAAATATTATTAGTAAGGATATTAGAATAGTTGCAATATTTGCACCTATTGATAATGAACATACTCAAATTTATCTTAGATTTTATCAGAAATTTATGAAAGTACCTATATTAAAACAAATAGTTAATACAATGAGTACTATTAGTAATAAATATATACTTCATCAAGATAGGAAGGTTGTTTTAACTCAAATCCCCACTAAATCTGAACTAACAATGAATGAAAATCTTATTCAAGGAGATATACCTATTATTGAGTACCGAAGGAGAAGATCTTTCTTGAAAGATGAAATAGAAAAAGTAAAATAAGTGATCAACCTTAATAAGTTAATGTGTAATATGAAAATAATGGTACGAATTAGAATGTTATCCATATTGCTCTTGTAAAATAAATTAAAACAAAGTAAAATAAGTTTATAAATTTAATTTTTAACATGGGAGACAAGTTGTAATATGAAAAGCTAAGGAGGAAATTGATTAATGTTTGAAATGAAGGAAAAATATAAAACAAAAATTCCTAAAATCAATGCGGAACACGAAAAACTTTTTGAAATAGGCGAAAGAGCTTATCAATTATTAATAGATAAATATGATACAGATAAGTATGATAAAATTGTTGCGGTAATTGATGAATTAAAAGCGTACACTATATATCATTTTAATGCTGAAGAAGAATATATGGTTAGCATAAATTATAAAAGATTATTCACGCAAAAAATAGATCATGCATTTTTCATAAAAAAAATTGATGATGTTAATTTAAATGAGATTGATAATAATCAAGATGAAGCTATAATGAAAATATTAACTTTTTTAAATGAGTGGTTAATTAATCATATAGTTGAGAAAGACTTACTAATACCAGCAGAATAATAACTGTTGGTATTAGATTTTATGTTTATAAATGATAAAAAGTAGGTAGCAACACATTGACAAATCATAAAAAAAGGTGTATTTTAGAATTATAATTAGCACTCGGCAGCATAGAGTGCTAACAAAATATAAAAGTAAAACGAATTGGTAAGGAAGGGGAAATTTAAAATGGAAAAAAAACAATTTAAAACAGAATCTAAGAGAGTTCTAGATATGATGGTAAACTCAATATATACTCATAGAGATATATTTTTAAGAGAACTCATATCTAATGCTAGTGATGCTATTGATAAAATTTATTATAAGACATTAGCGGATGACACATTAACTTTTGAGAAAGATAAATACTACATTACTATTGCATGTGAAAAAGAAAACAGAGTATTAAAAATTTCAGATACTGGTATTGGAATGAACGAAAAAGAACTAACTGATAATCTAGGTGTTATAGCTAAAAGTGGATCTTTAGCATTTAAAAAAGAAAATGAAATAAAAGATGGTTATGATATAATCGGACAATTTGGCGTGGGATTTTATTCTGCATTTATGGTAGCAGATAATATCACAGTTATAAGCAAAGCTTTTGGTAGTGACAAAGCGTACAAGTGGGAATCTACAGGTGCAGATGGGTATACTATAGAACCCTTTGAGAAAGCTTGCGTTGGTACAGAAATTACACTTAAAATAAAAGAAAATACAGAAGATGATAATTTTGATGAATTTCTTGATGAAAATGGATTAAAGTCTATTATAAAGAAATATTCTGATTTCATTAGGTATCCAATTAAAATGAATGTAAGTAATTCAAAACTTAAAGAAGGTAGTAAAACAGAATATGAAGACTTCGT
>NZ_CALEVF010000020.1 GCF_937920395.1 uncultured Clostridium sp.
CACGGTGGTGTGAGAGGTCGCTAAATAAACTAATTATTTAGCTCCTACTCGATTAGAATGAATAGAGAAAAAACTATTATTGGATAAATGATAAATAAAGGAGGAATAAAATGAAATGGAAAGAATTTACGAATGAAATCTCAGATAAAATTGATTTACATACATTAAAAAAAAGATTGAAAAAATATCAATCAGCTGCTAATTGTTATGCAAAAGAGAATAATTATATGGATTTCTTTCACCAACAAGGAATTCCTCATACAGTAAGAGCAATTAGATTATTAGAAGCTAAAATAAATAAAAGAGATATCTAAAAAGGTACCGTAAACGCAGTTCTGATATTACGGTACCTTTAATGAAAAATAAAATTTTATTCTTCTATGAAATTAACCAATTCTTTGTTGAATTTGTCACGTTCATCATAGAAGGTAGCATGACCACTAAATTCAAATGGTATAAGTTCCGAATTCTTAATACCTTGGTTTAGTAACTCACCAAGCTTAAAAGGAACAACTTTGTCTTGTATACCATGAATAATTAAAGTAGGAGCATTTATTTTCCTTAAATCAGAAGATAAATCTTCCTTTATCCAAGTTTTCGAAATAGCCGCAGTTGCCCATCCAGCTGCCGCAAGTCCCAATTGAAAGAACCAGTCAGAGAAGGCTCCTGTTATATGCTGAAAGAAAAAAATATTGCCAAAATCTCGTAGCATGTTAGGGCGATCATTATATGTTCCCTGGATTATATTATCAATGACTTCTTTTGGTACCCCATAAGGATTAGTCGGAGTTTGTATAAGATAAGGAGCAGCCGCATCAATAAGAACAAGTTTAGATACCCCATATTCACTATGCCTAGCCATATATCTGATAGCAATAGCTCCTCCTGTGGAGTGTCCTGCAAGTGTGAAATTCTTTAAATTAAGGGCAGCTACTACCATTTTAACATCATCTGACAATCGATTGTAGTCATACCCTGCCAGTGGCTTATCTGATTCACCAAATCCTCTTGTGTCTATACCTATACATCTGTATCCAAATTTAGGAAGTTGATCGAATTGATATTCAAACAATTTATGACTACCAGGCCAACCATGAAGAAACAAGATTGTCTTCTTGCCTTCTGGGTTAAGATCCTCTACATAAATTTTTACGTTGTTTTCTACTTTGATATAATACCCCAAGTAAATACCTCCATTAATAATTTATTTCTTATCAAGATATTCTTTTAAGGGTAGATATGTGAGTTTATTTGATATTTTTATTATGAGTTTTCTGGTTCTATATGAATCAATACATAGGACCCTCCAGGGAAAATGTCTTTTATTTCTTCTTCAACTTTATCAGAGAGGTTATGGGCATCGACTAGTGAGGTATTTTCCACAACATGCAAGTTAACATTAATTTCTCGCGAGGGACCACTTTTCCTAGTTTTTAAGTCATGATATTTAGTAATTTCTTGATGAGAGTCAAGTATGTTTAATATTTTTAAAATATCGTCATCAGGAAGTTTAGAATCTACTAAATCATTTAAAGACTTTTTGATTAAATCTATAGAGGTCTTAATTATTAGGAGTGCAACAAATATAGCGGTAAGTGGATCTATAATTGGTATATTTGTTATTTTTAATAATACAAGCCCAAGAAATACTCCAATAGAGGTGTATACATCTGTTAGAAGATGCATTCCATCAGCCTCTAGGGCAATAGAATCTGTTTTTTTTGCTGTTTTTAATAGGATCATTGAAATGAAAAAGTTAACTACAGCAGCGAGTAACATTACTAATATGCCTGCTCCTACATTATCAACAGTTCCACCTTCAAAAATTCTTTTTATGGCCTGGAAGATAATAAGTGCGGCAGCGAGTAATATTAATATAGCTTCTACGAAGCCGGACACATTTTCATACTTGCCATGCCCAAAGGGATGACCATCATCCTCGGCTTTTGATGCTATCTTAATGGAGACAAAAGCAATAAGGCTCGCTAAAAGATCTATAGAAGAATGGATTGCTTCGGAAATAACACTAACTGAACCCATTAATACTCCAACTATCACTTTAAAAAATATTAACGCAGTATTAGAAAATATAGACAATGCTGCGGCTTTTTGCTTATTCATTTTTATTCAGTCCTTTCAAAATAATTTCAATTGATAATTAAGAATAATATTATTCATTGTCAATAACTGTTTCTATATCTTTTTCTTCTATTATAATGGGTGGAGGTGATACTGAGTTTTCTAAGTAATCAGAAGGTTCATTTTCATAAGTTTCATAAACATTATCTTCAGTATTAATTTCACCTTTTCTTTTTATAGATTGTGAATTGCTGTTAAAAGTTACTTGCCTAATAAAAAACATAAATTTTGAATTTGGTTTATTTATTGAATTCTTAGACAGACTTAAATTATTTGGTGTTGCTTTATTTTCATTATTAATACTTATTGGGCTATTTTCAAATGTTTTATTCATATTTTTATTATGATATGGTTCTTGTAAGAGTTTTAAAATAACGAGAAATTTAGCCATAGTTAATTTATCACAAACGGGAATCGAAAATTCTGAATCATTTTCAATAATTGATTGCGGAACTTTTGGTATAAATTCTGTACTTTTTTTATCTGTTTTATTAATATTTATATAATAAGATGGTTGTTGTAACATGTTAAAAATTAAAAAATGCTTTATTAGCTTCAATTTGTCATGGTTATCGTATGTTTCCATATTATAAACACTCCTCTATTATAAAAGTTTGGTATAAGAAATAAAATAGAATAGACTAGCATAATTATTAGTAATTGTAATGTTTTTACTTAGGTATTGAAACCTTCTACATAATATGTTGAAATTAAAAGAGTGTTACATTATGTATACTCAATATATAAAATAGCAGTAATAGTTATTCTTAATATTGTATTTACATTTATATGGTAAGATAGAAATAGATTCTTTAAATTAATAAATTTAAAATGGAATATAAATTTAAAATGGAATATATCTTAAAAATAGCGGGGTGATTTTGTGCAAAAGTTAAAAGAGAAAGAAGCATTTGTAATAAGAATTTTGGTGATTATATTTGGATCTTTTATTTCTGCTATATCAGTTAATTGTTTTTTAGTGCCACATAATTTGTTGTCTGCAGGAATTACTGGTATTGCACTTGTATTAAGGTATTGTATTAATACTCCTCTTGGAGCAGTATTGCTTCTATTAAATATTCCCATTTTTATTGTTGGAATAAAAGAAATAGATAAGGATTTTATAATTTATAGCTTGCTAGGTACAGTAGCAGTGTCAGTATTTTTAAGTGTCACAACTCCAATAATTCCATATATTCAGATTCACGATATTATGCTTTCTTGCATAGCTGGTGGAGTTCTGAACGGTATTGGTTGTGGCTTTGCATTTAGAAGTAGGGCGTCGCAAGGTGGAACGGATATTATTGCAACAATCCTGAAAAGGAGAACTGGGCAAGAAATAGCGTTGCTTTCTATGGGCATTAATGTAGTTATTATTGGAGTGGGTGTATTAGTTATGGGGGCTGGATTAGAACTCATTATATATACGTTAATTAGTATGTATATATCTACAGTTGTTATACAAAAGATGATAGATGGATTAGATCATAAAAAATTACTTTGGATAATAACAGATAAAGAAGTAGAGGTATCCAAAGCGTTAATGACTGCGCTTGGTAGAGGGGTAACTCTTATAAATGCAGAAGGAGCGTACACCGGAGAAAAAAGAAGAATAATAAATATGTATATTACTTTAACCCAAATAGCTAAAGCTAAAATGATTATTCAAGATATAGATAGTTCAGCATTTATTACAATATCAAATATATCGGAAATAAATGGTGGAGGATTCAAAAAATCAGTCCTGTAAGTTATTATTAAAATAGAGTTGATGGGTAAATATTTATCTGTTGATTCTATTTTTTTATTATGTTAATTTTTGACTCATCCCTTTAATGCTAAAAATACATATTGTAATAAAAAAGCAAACAGCATATAATAAGAAACGTAGTAATGATTTGAATTATAGTAATAATATGTATTTGTGCAAACGTTATCTTTTGTTATTTAATTAATACGAGGGGGAATATTATGAAAAACAAATTGTACAGTTTTTTATCCATATTTGTTGCTTTTGCAATGATGATATCACTAATTATGGTTAAAATACCCGTAGAAGGTATTACAACTAGTACAAGTACCAACTTAAAAATCCATTATTACAGGTATGCAGATGATTACAGTCCTTGGGATGTTTATCTATGGCAGCACAGCACAACTGATGGAACTGATGGAATTAGTTCCACTGCTGAGTTTACTGCTGCAGATACATACGGCAAAGTAGCTTCTACTACTTTTGACACTGGAGGCAAAAATAGTATAGGTATAATAATTAGAAAGTCAGATTGGTCAGATAAAGACATTTCTGCCAATCGGTATATTGATTTATCTCATGCAGACAGTACAGGTAATTTAGATGTTTACGTGCTTCAAGGAGATGCTAAGTTGTATTATTCTGCTGCTGATGTAGACAAATCTCCATCAATAACTGCAGCAAGGATGGATACTTATCATACTATTAGCTTTTCAGCTATTACTCCTATAACTGTAAATGAGAGCAACGTAAAATTAATGCAAGGCACTAATCAAGTTGATGCAAACGTTACCTTTTCAACTGATAAGAAAAGTGGAACTATAACAACTAAAAATAACTTAGATATAAATAAAAAATATACTGTTTTCATTACTGGGTTTAGATCAGTAGATGTAAAATTAGGACAAATTTTCAGTACAAATACTTTTAAAAAAATATATAATTATAATGGTGATGATCTAGGTGCTATTTATTCAAAAAACAAAACAACATTCAAAGTTTGGACACCGACTGCTGAAAGTGTATCTTTAAATCTTTACTCAGCAGGTAGTGGAGGTAGCCCAACTAAAACCATTACAATGAAAAAAGGTAATAAAGGAGTTTGGAGTATTAAGCAATTTGGTGATTTAGCTGGCGAGTATTATACTTATTCTATTACTGTTAATGGTACTACCAATGAAACTCAAGATGTATATTCAAAAGCTGTTGGTGTAAATGGTGATAGGAGTATGGTAGTTGACCTTAGTAAGACTAATCCTACAAATTGGTCAAAAGATAAAGGCCCAGTAATTAAAAATCAAACAGATGCTATAATATACGAAGTTAATATTAGAGATATTACAGAATCAGCAGATTCAGGTATAAAACTTAAAGGTAAATTTCTTGGTCTTACTGAAACTGGAACAAAGAGTAATGAAGGTCAAGCTACAGGTATAGAACACCTTAAAGAGCTTGGTGTAAATGAAGTTCATATCCTTCCATTCTTTGATTTCTCTAGCATAGATGAAAATAAATTATATTTAAATAACTATAATTGGGGATACGACCCTAAAAACTTTATGTCTCTTGAAGGAAGTTATTCAACTGATCCAACTTTAGGTAATATAAGAATAGATGAAATGAAGAAGATGATCCAGGATTTACATAAAGCTGGAATAGGAGTAATTATGGATAGCGTTTTCAATCATACTGCTGATTATACTCAATCTTGTTTTAATAGAACCGTACCGGATTACTACTATCGTGAAAATGCAGATGGATCTATGATAAATAATTCAGGCTGTGGAAATGATACAGCGTCTGAACGTTCAATGTTTAGTAAGTATATGATTGATGCAACAACTTATTGGGCAAAAGAATATCATATAGATGGTTTTAGATTTGACCTTATGGGATTGCATGATATTGATACTATGAATAATGTGAGAGCAGACTTAAACAAAATTAATCACCATATATTAATGTATGGTGAAGGCTGGAATCTTGGTAATGAAGTAACAATATCTGATGATCAGAAAGCTACTAAAACAAATGAAAGTAAGTTAAATGATAATATTGCTTCATTTAGCGACGATATGAGAGACGGAATAAGAGGTACTGTATTCAGTCCAGCTACTGGTGGATTTGTAGATTACAATGGTAAATGGTTAGATTCTAAGGGAAAACCATATACTATGGCAAATTTAAAAGAGCAAATAAAATTTGGTATAGTTGCCTCAACTCAGCATGACAGTATTAATTATAGTTCAACACCTTATGCATCACTACCTTGGGCAAAGGAACCTACTCAAACTGTAAACTATGCATCTTGTCATGACAATAATACACTTTGGGATTTAATAAATTTAGCTCAACCTACTACCATTGAGGCTGATAAGATAAAGATGGATGAGCAATCTACATTTATTGTATTAACTTCTCAGGGTATTCCTTTCCTTCAAAATGGACAAGAAATGCTTGGAACAAAACCAGACGGTAACGGTGGCTACGTTTCAAACAGCTATAATTCTCCTGACTCAGTAAATGCAATTGACTGGAGTAGAAAAAGTACTTATAAAAATGTTGTTAGCTACTCTGAAGGGCTAATTAAGCTTAGAAAAGCTCACCCAGCCTTTAGAATGGCAACTACAACTGAAATCCAGAAAAATCTTAAATTCTTTAATACTAATGATAACACAATTGGGTACACTATTTCCAATAATGCTAATGGTGATTCATGGAAAAATATAGCTATAATTATTAATGCAAATGCAGAATCTGAAACAGTTACCCTCCCAGCTTATGGTTGGAAAGAGGTCGCTTCTGGAGAAAAAGCAGGAATAAATGCTCTAGCAACAGTTTCTGGAAACACAGTTGTTGTTCCAGCAAGAAGTTCCATGGTTTTAGCTGACTCTGCAAGCTATAACAGAAGTAATTTAGGAATATGTTCAAAATAAAAAGGAAGGTATATAGATTTGATTCAATGCTATATATTATATTAAAATGATACTAACTTGTTATAATATTGATTGTTAGTTAAAATACATGGTTGAAGTTATTGAAAGAGTAGTAGGAAATATATTCCTACTACTCTTCATATTTATTTACATATTTAATAAGGTGTCGTACCCATAATATTGCTTATGAAGATGAAATCGCCAATTTGCATTATGATAACTTAATAAAAAAATGTTATAATATATATTAATTAAATAATAAAAAATACAATTTATGTGAGTCATAAGTTTGGAAAAAAGAGTGAAGAAGGCGAATAATGAATATATATATAAATTCTAAAAATATGCTTAGAAATAATTTTCATGCATTAACACATAAAAATTTCAGATATTATTGGTTAGGTCAGTGTGTTTCATTGATAGGGACCTGGGTGCAAAATACCGGGCAATCATGGCTTGTACTTACTTTAACTGGATCACCGTTTCTTTTAGGATTATTAGGAACTATTCAATTTTTACCCATCACAATCTTTTCACTTTTTGCAGGTATTTTTATTGATAAATATCCCAAGAAAAATATATTAATCATGACTCAAACTATTTCAATGATTTTGGCATTTATATTAGCAGCTTTGGTATTTACACATAAGGTTAAATATGAATATTTACTTACTTTAGCATTGATATTAGGTTTTTCTAATACTCTTGATATGCCTGCAAGACAGGCATTTACCGTGGAAATGGCAGGAAAGGAGGACCTAATGAATGCGATTGCTTTGAATTCTGCAACATTCAATTTAGCAAGAATAGTTGGACCAGCAATAGGTGCAGTTTTTATGGCGTTTTTTGGAGCAGGTTGGTGTTTTTTGATAAACGGGTTTAGTTTTATGGCAGTTATTTTTAGCTTACTTAAATTAGATGTTAAGCCATATGTAAGAAAAAAAGTTCTAAATAGTAATATGCTCAAAGAAATTAAAGATGGATTGATATATATTGCACATGATCCTTCACTTTTAGAACCATTATTGATGGTATTAATTGTTGGTATATTTGTATTTAATTATAATGTTTTAATCCCCGTATTTACTAAAGATGTGCTTCACCAAGGTGAAAAAACATATGGCTTATTAATGGCGGCATTAGGTATAGGGTCACTTACAGGAGCAATAATGGTTTCGATAAGAAGTAAAACAGGACCTAAAATTAAGACTTTGGTGCTGGTGGAGCTTTTATATTAAGTGGAATAATAACCATAATTTTAATCTGTTTATTTAGACTATCCAGTAAAGGAAAAAGAAAACTTATACAGAAGTTGTAGAAGTAACAACTTTTGTATAAGTATTTTAAAAAAAAAAATCATATATTTCCACAACTATCCCTAATCATTAGCTTAGTAGGAATAACAACTTTTTTATTTATAATTCTTACTTTTACAAACTGTTCTAATAATAAATCAACTGCTGACTCACCTATAAATTCAGAATATACTTTTACGGTGGTCATAGCTGGTACCATAAACTGTGCAATTTCAATATCATCAAAACTCACAATACTAATATCTTTTCCAACAGAAAGCTTATTTTCAATTATTGCTTTATAAGCACCAATAGCAATAGCATCACTACCAGCAAAAATTGCTGTAGGAATGTTATTGCTTAGTAGTATATTTTTCATAACATTGTAACCATATTCAGAAGAAAACTCACCGATCTTAATCAATTCTGGATTAAATAATTCCTTATTCTTCATGTATTTCGTAAAAGTGTCAAGGCGGATGCCTCCGCCTTTTTTTACTTTTTCTTTGCCTGTTTTAATTAATTCATCCCCGCCTATATATCCAATATTATGGTGCCCAAGTTCTACCATATAGTCTAATACATTCACAACAGCTTTTTCAAAATCAATAACTACTGAATCATACAAATTTTCATTAGGAGAGGAGTCCACAAAAACAATTTTACTTGAAAACTTTTTAATTTTTTTTATTTCACTTTCAGAATAGGTGCCAATTGCAATAACTCCATCAATGTAGTCCAATTTATCATATTCTACTTCAGTAAATAGTCTTTCAACTCTAATAAGGTTATTAGCACATTTTCTTTCTATACCATTTCTAATAGATAAATAATATTGATCATTTATCTCCTCTTTATCTGTGAACCACTGTATCAATCCAATAGTATAATTATTATTTTTCTTTTTTCTTTTTTTAACAGTTATATAATTTAAATCTTCAGCTACTTCAAATATTTTATTTTTAGTTTTTTCTAACACATTAATTGAATCATCAAAATTAAGTACTCTTGATACTGTAGATGAAGATACTCCAGCCTTTAAGGCTATTTCCTTTATTGTTGCCACTTAAATCCTCTCCTCATCCATCTAACTATGTTAATTATCTACACTTAAAACAAAAATTTCTGAATTATAATCACCATTTTCAAGCTCATTAAAATTTGCATCATAGCCTGTAAAATTATCATTAACAATTAACCCAATATTCATAAGTTCATCTCCGAAATATTTAGATCCAGTTGAATTTATATTATATTTTTTATCATTATCAAGTCCAACTAGTCTTAATCTTTCATAACCTGGATTTGGTTTATTCAAAATTCTATATCGGCCGACTATTGCAGTATTTTTATCTTCTGAAACTATCATCCATGAAATATAATTAATATCATTGTCGAAGGGACTACTAATTCTATAAAAAATACCCTTTTGAATAATTTCTCTATATTTCTTATAGAATATTATTTGTTCTTTAATTTTTTCTTTATCATTGTTACTTAGTTTATTTAAGTCTAATTCATATCCTAAAGCCCCAAAATAGGCTACATTACCACGTGTATCAATACTTGTAATTCTTTTAGCCTGGTGATTTGGAACAGCTGACACATGTGCTCCCATACAACTTATGGGATAAACTATTGATGTCCCATATTGTATCTTTAATCTTTCAACAGCATCGGTATCATCGCTAGTCCAAGCTTGAGGTGCATAATATAACATTCCAGCATCAAACCTTCCACCTCCACTAGCACATGATTCAAAAAGAATATGTGGAAATTTACTAATTAATCTTTCATAAAGATCATATACCCCTAAAATATATCTATGCATAACTTCACCTTGCCTACCAGCTGGAAGTTTTGAAGAAAATGCCTCAGTTATATTACGATTCATATCCCACTTTACATATGAAATAGAAGCATTACTTAATATTTCACTCATTTTGTCATAGATATAGTCTACTACATCGGTTCTAGAAAAGTCCAATACAAGCTGATTTCTTCCATGTGATACTCTTCTATTAGGTGTACTTATTATCCAATCGGGATGATTTTCATATAGCTTAGAAGCCTTGCTAACCATCTCAGGTTCAAACCAAAGACCAAATTTTAATCCTATCTTTTCAATCTCTAAAGCTAAATTCGAAATTCCATTAGGAAGTTTATTTTTATCCACAAACCAATCACCAAGTGAAGTGGTATCGTCATTTCTCTTTCCAAACCAACCGTCATCTAATACAAATAGTTCCATTCCTAATTGTTTTCCAGTAGTTGCTATACTTAATATTTTATCTTCATTAAAATCAAAGTAAGTTGCTTCCCAGTTATTCACCAAAATGGGTCTTACCTTATCTCTCCACTGTCCTCTAGCAAGCCTTGTTCTGTACAAAACATGATAGGTCTGACTCATATAATTTAAACCTTTATTAGAGTAAACGAGTACCGCTTCAGGAGTTTGAAATTCTTCATCTTTATCTAATTTCCACTGAAAACCAAATGGATTAATTCCAATAGTAACTCTTGAAACTGAATATGCATCCACTTCTATCTGTGCCTTGAAATTTCCACTATATACTAAGCTGAATCCGTAAACTTCACCCTGAAATTCATCCGCATTTAGAGATTTTAAAGCAATAAAAGGATTATGATTAGCACTACTTGCACCTCTGGCACTATAAATAGATTGAATACCAGGTTGAAGCTTTCTTGTTTTTATATATCGTTCACGGCTCCAAGCACCAGACAGTTGAACCATTTCATATTCATCACTAGGTAAGTCGAGGCTTGAGCTCATACATCCTGTAATATAAAGTTCATCAGATCCACAGTTTTTATAACCTGCACTTCTTGTTATTATAGGATGATCTTCAAAAATAGTATAACTTAAAGTTAATTCTACATTTATTAAATCGTCATAAAGTATTATTTCTAAGGTGGTTGCTTCATCCTCGCTTTCAACGTAAGTGGCTGGAAGTCCCTTTAATTTCTTTTTACCTTTAAAAATATGGTTAGATCTATATTTGAAATCCGTAATTCTGCTTCCATTTTTCTGAAGAATCTCAAAGGCTGGTTCTCTAAAATCTGTTGTTCCATAGGACGGATATTCTTGCTTAACATGCTCTAGTGAAAAAGTTAGGTCTCCTTCAAAAACACAGGCTGTTAATGCTCTAGCTTCAACTTGAAAAAGATGTTCAAAAGAATTTCTATGTTTAACGTTTTTTCCAAAATATAAATGACCTAATTGGGAATTTGGCATAATATTAAAAATATAGCTGATTTCCTTATTAAACAGATGAAACTCCTTAGTTTTTTCATTAAATATTATAGACATTAAAGATCCCTTCTTTCTTTTATAGTTAACATTTGAATACGTTTACTTTTTCTTTATTGATTTATTGTATCTAATATTTAGTAAATAGTCAACTAATAATGGTGAAATATTTACTAAACTTTTAATGATATATTAATTTTATAATCTATTAAGCAAGTCTATTATCGACATAATAAGTGGTATCGTGATTATAGATAAAATTGTAGTTAAAAAAGCACATTTTGAGGCAGTTACTTTATCTCCATTATATTTTTCTGCTAAAACTGCTATTAAACTTGCAGTTGGCATGGCTACTAAAATTACACATATGTAAAGAAGAGTTTTATTAGCACCTAAAAGGGTAAGTATAAAATAAGTTAGAAGTGGAGCAATTATAAGTTTAATAAAATTCACATAATAGATATCTAGGCCCTTAAACACATCTTTTAATTTAACATCTGCAAGCATACTTCCTACTATAAACATTGAAAGGGGAGTCGTCATATTGCCTATGCTACCTAATGTCTTAAGTAATGGTGATGGAAGCTTTATAGAAAAAAGAAATATTATAATTCCTAAAAGAATAGATATAAGAGGTATATTTATAAGATTCTTTTTTATACTCTTTAAGTCACTTTTGCCCGTAAAAAGAATAACACCATAGGACCACATAAAAATATTAAAAGGAATTGTATAAATGGATGTATAAAACACGCCTATATTCCCAAAGATACCTTGAATTACAGGATATCCTACAAATCCACAATTAGAAAATACGGTTGCAAATATAAATACATTCTTTTTAGAACTTTCAAATTTAGAATATAACAATTTACTTAGGATTATTAAAACAATGTGTATCACAATAGAATATAAAAGTATCAGGCTGGCACTTTTTAGCATATCCATTGAAAATTTAAAATTAAAAGAGTATATAATCATGCAAGGCATTGTTACATTAATTAAAATGTTTGAAAAGCCTTTATTAACTTCATCTGTAATTGCTTTTGTTTTTCTTAATATAACTCCAACCATCATCATAAGGGTTAATATAATTACTTGATTCATTACATTGATATTCAAAATATTACCTCCAAAGATTTTGATTTAAAATAAATAAAGGGTAAATACAGCTTACCCTTTAGAAACAAGATTTTTTTAAATAAAGATATACCCCTAATCATCGTATTTCAATATTAACTACTTGAGTTGAGATTGAAATAAAATGTTAAGGGGCTTATTAGTATTTAACCTGCAATGAAGCAGGAGATGATTTAACTATTTTAAATATCTTTTGGCTTTTTTAAAATTCCAAGGATTATGCAAGTTACGAAAGCTCCTATCAAAATCGATAGTATATAAAGTAATGGACTTCCTTTAGCTAAAGCAACTACAAATATACCACCATGTGGAACTGGCATTCCTATATTAAAAAACAATGAAAGTCCACCGGCTACGGCAGATCCTATTGCCGCTGCTGGTATTACTCTTACTGGATCTGCTGCTGCAAAGGGTATTGCTCCTTCTGTTACAAAGCAAGCACCCATTACATAACAACTAAGACCAGTTTCTCTTTCCTCTTTAGTAAATCTATTTTTAAAGAATGAAGTAGCGAGTGCAATGCCTAGAGGTGCAGACATACCACCAGCCATTACAGCTGCCTGTGGAAAGTAATTTTTTGAACTTATCATAGCAATTCCAAATGCAAAGGCAGCCTTGTTTATTGGTCCGCCCATATCAATTGCCATCATTCCACCCAATATAATACCTAGTAGCACTTTGTTTCCTGTGCCCATTCCACCTAACCAATGTTGAAGAAAAAGGTTAATTTGAAGAACTGGTCCATCTATACAAATGTACATTATAGCACCGGTAATAAAAATACCTAGAAGTGGATATATAAGCACCGGTTTTATGCTCTCAAGGGCTGCTGGTAATTTTGCAAAAGCCTTCTTAAGAAGTAGTACTACATAACCACCAAGAAATCCTGCAATAATTCCACCAAGAAATCCTGCGTTACTTTGATATGCTAAAAATCCACCTACCATTGCAGGAGCAAAACCTGGTCTGTCTGCAATACTCATACCTATAAAACCAGCAAGTACTGGTATCATAAGCGCGAAAGCATTCTCGCCACCAACTACTGAAAGAAGTTTAGACAAATGTAACAAGGTTGGATTTGAACTTTTTTCGAATATAAATGATAAAGCTATTAATATTCCTCCACCAACAATGAAAGGAAGCATATTTGAAATACCACTCATAAGATGTTTATAAAATCCAGTTCTTTCGCTTGTTGTAGTAGATTTACTACCACCAGTGTGGTTATAAATAGGTGCTTCACCATTTAATGCTTGGTTTATAAGTTCTTCTGGTTTTTTTATTCCTTGTACCACAGGAACTATAACTACTTTTTTACCATTAAATCTTTCCATTTCAACTTGTTTATCAGCAGCAACTATAATACCTGAGGCCCTTTCTATTTCATCATCTGTTAATCTGTTTTTAACTCCTGTAGCGCCATTGGTTTCAACCTTTATGTCGACGCCCATTTCTTTAGCTTTATTCTTTAATGCATCTGCTGCCATATAAGTATGTGCTATACCTGTAGGACATGCAGTTACTGCTAAAACTAAACCTTTTGAATCTTTTTTCTCTACTATTTCTTCTTCTTCGATACTTTCTTCTTTTAATTTTTCTGCTTCTTGATTATCAATTAAACTTAAAACTTCCTCAGGTGTTTTAACAATGAGAAGTTTCTGTTTGAAATCTTCATTCATAAGAAGAGTAGATAATCTCGAAAGTGTTTCTAAATGTGTATTATTAGCACCCTCGGTCGCTGCAATCATAAAAAATATATTTGCAGGAGCATCATCTAATGAATCAAAATCAATTCCAGCTGTAGAACGTCCAAAAGCTAATGCTGGAGTTTTTACTGCTGCAACCTTTGCATGAGGAATAGCTATACCTTCTCCAATTCCAGTTGAGAAGTCTGCTTCTCTTTTTAAAATTGCTTTCTTATATTCTTCCTTGTCATTTAACATTCCTGCACTATCAAGTTTATTTACTAATTCATCAATTACCTCTGCTTTACTATTAGATTTTAAATCTAGGATAATAGTATTTTTCTTTAGTAGTTCTGTTATTTTCATCTTATTCCTCCTGTGATAAATACAATGTTAGTTAGTTTATATAAGTAGGCCAATTAATAACTAGATATTAATCTAATTTATTTACAATTACCTGCGCTAAATAATGCTCAATATCTTCTTTTTTACATAAATCCTTTGAAAATGCTGTAGCACTTCCAGCTGTAGCACCCCATCTAAATGCTTCAATTAAATCCTTTGACCTTGAATACTTAGCTAAAAATCCTGCAATAACTGAATCTCCTGCACCAACTGAATTCTGTACTTTTCCTTTTGCTGGTGTTGCGTAATAGACTCCGCTTTTACAAATTAGAAGAGCTCCACGCTCAGCCATAGATATAATTACATTTTGTGCTCCCATAACAATAAGTTTTTTTGCATATTCAATAATTTCATCTGTATCTGTAAGTTCTTTATTAAATATTTCACCTAGTTCATGATTATTAGGTTTTATTAAAAATGGCTTATTCGAAAGAGTAGCGACTAAAGCATCACCAGTGGTATCAACTATAACTTTTACATTATTAGAAGCACACTTTTTTTGAAGTCTGGCATATATGTCTCTTGGAACAGAATTCTGAACATTTCCAGATAATACCAGATAATCATTTGAAGTTAAACCTTCTACTATTTTAAATAGCTTATTCAAGTCCTCATCTTTTATAACTGGACCTGCTCCATTGATTTCCGTCTCTTCTTTCGATTTGAGTTTAACGTTTATTCTTGTATCACCGCTTATCTCAATAAATTCAGTTTCAACACCTTGAGACTCTAATGAATTAATAATAAATTTACCAGTAAAACCTCCAACAAAACCTAAAGCCTTACTTTTTATCCCTACATTATTTAAAACTCTTGATACATTTATCCCTTTTCCACCAGCAAATTTTTCTTCACTGGCAACTCTATTAATTAATCCTGCTTTAAAATCATCTACGGTTATAACATAATCTATAGCTGGATTAAAAGTTACTGTATATATCATATTTTGTCACTACCTTTTGTATTTATTTTTACTGTTCATATATACATGATAATATATAATCAGTTCTAAAACAACAGATATGATCATATTCGGTCATATTTTTTTACGTTTCATTAGAAAACGAATACAAACGAATGTATTTTATTGCGTTTTATTAAATTTTAATCATATTTAAACATAAATTGGAATTTACTTTTTTTATAATATAAGCAAGTTTTTCTAGATTCTTTATAAATATGACAGACTGTTGTCTAGTTAAACAAGGTATAATAATAATATGTTTAAAAATTAATGTGAGGAAGATGCGTTAGCATTCCTTACAGATGCAGGATTAGTCGGCCGCCTTACGATGGCTCAGCAAGGGCATTGGCCAACAAATGGTGAGACTAAATCTGAATTGGAACATAAGCTTTCTCAATGCATATGGTGGGTGATTGCTTTGGATTAAGTTCACTTAATGTGAGAATAGTCCTTTTTCATCCATTCATCTTTTTCTAATAAGAATATTGAGCCAATAAACTCAATAGGAGTTACTTCTGTGGGTTTTCTAAATGAATTAATACATTCACTTGTTTTGTAAAAGACTAACCTATTTAACACCTTATAAGACGGATAATTCAAATTTGCAGTACAACCAGTTAATCTTTCTACTTGTAGAGTGTTAAACGAATAATTTTTTAGTTCCAATCTTTTTGTTTTTTATATCTATCATTTTCTGTTATCCTCCCGATATAGTAAATAACAGCTCACTTAACCATAAGTGTTTAATTAGCTTCTATTTTTTTGTTTTTGATGTTAATATTACTTATATAGAAAAGTATTCATGAAAAAAGCACGAATGATTTAAATATAATACGTTTATAGATGAATGGAGGAAAAATTTGCAGAATGGGTTGTTGCATCTAGATAATATTATTAATGTGGATAATTTTCAAAAAATTCAGGATAATATAGCAGAGGTAACAGATATTGCTATGGTTACGGTTGATTATAAAGGGAAAAGAGTTACTACACATAGTAAGTGTAGTGAATTTTGTGAATTTATAAGGTCGCATCTAGAATTAAGTGAGCTTTGTGAAAAATGTGATTCTAGAGGTGGACTCGAAGCTGCTAGATTACAAGAACCATATCTATATATATGTCATGAAGGCATCTTAGATTTGGCAATTCCTATTATAGTGGATGGACAATACTTTGGTGCGGTAATGGCCGGACAAGTTATTGTTAAAGATAAAGAAAAGGAAGATTTAGAACAAATAGTTAATAATAAGTGTTTTAAGATGGAATTAGAAAAAGAAACCGAACTTAAAGTTTTATATGATAAGTTACCTATTATGACTTTGGACAAAGTTAAATCTGTTGCCAACATGATTTTGCATATTAGTAATTATATTGTAGAAGAAGCTTTGTTAAAAATAAATTCAAATAAACTTAATGATAAAATTTTAACGGTTGATTCTTTTAAGGTGGCAAATTTAGAATTAAAAGAGGCTAACAAAGTAGAAACATTGGAAAAAAATTTAAAGGATAATGTTAGTTCAAAGAACAATGTTAACTTAACTGTTAGTAAAAATGAAAACGATGTAATATGTAAGAAGAAATGTAATGCTATTTTAAAGCCAGCATTAGACTATATACAAGAGAGTTATAGTTGCGCAATTAGCATTGATGAAATGGCATCTTTGTGTAACGTTAGTCCTAGCTATTTTAGTAAGCTTTTTAAGAAAAATATTGGGGATAATTTCTCGAATTATATAAATAAAGTGAGGATTAAAAAAGCTAAAGAATTGCTTGAGGCCTCTGATGTTCCAATAATCAATTTGGCTTTGGATTTAGGTTTTGAGGATTGTGGTTATTTTATAAAAGTATTTAAAAGAATTGAAGGGGTAACCCCAGCTGTTTATAGAAATGAATATAATGTAGGGAAATAGCAATTAGGTAAAACTAGTGCTATTTTTTTACTTAAAACATTAAGTGCAAGAAATTACTGTCGAAATTTACACAAAGTAAGCAGAGATTTCCCACGAGAATGCGATTTATTTTAATGAAATTTAAATTAGACAGGCTTATACTTTAGGTAGAGAGTTAGTAAGTTAAATTTATAACGAACTGATTCATAATGAAGTAAATGTTAATATCACCTTATAAATATATTCAAGCTACAATTAAATAAATTACAATGCTTAAAAGAATCAAGGAGGAATAATTAATGAGAATGTATGATTACTTAGTACCAGCGGTTAATTTTATGGGAGCAGGAGCCGTAAAAGTAGTAGGCGAAAGAGCTAAAATTTTAGGTGGAAAAAAAGCATTAATAGTAACTGATAAGTTTCTTCGTAGTCTTCCGGGCGGAGCAGTAGAACAAGTTGAAGTTTCATTAAAGGCAGCAGGAATTAGTTTTGTATTCTATGATGATGTTGAACCAAATCCTAAGGATAGAAACGCAATTGCAGGTGTAAAAGTATTCAAGGATGAAAAATGTGACATGATTATTACAGTTGGTGGCGGAAGTTCACATGACTGCGGTAAAAGTATCGGTATATTAGCAACTCATCCAGGAGAATTAGTTGACTATGCAGGTATAGAGACTCTTGCAAATCCACTTCCTCCAATTATTGCTGTTAATACCACAGCTGGAACAGGTAGTGAAGTTACTCGTCACTGCGTTATTACTAATACTAAAACTAATATTAAATTTGTTATAGTTAGTTGGAGAAACTTACCATCAGTTTCAATCAATGACCCATTAACAATGGTTGGAATGCCTGCAGGACTTACAGCTGCAACTGGTATGGATGCTTTGACTCATGCTATAGAAGCATACGTTTCAAAGGATGCTAATCCTGTTACAGATGCGTCAGCTATCCAAGCTATTAAATTAATATCAAACAACTTACGACAAGCTTATGCACTAGGTGAAAACTTAGTAGCTAGAGAAAATATGTGTTATGCTTCACTACTTGCTGGTATGGCATTTAATAATGCTAACTTAGGTTATGTACATGCAATGGCTCACCAATTAGGTGGACTTTATGATATGCCTCATGGTGTAGCTAATGCTATATTACTTCCATTCGTTGAGAAATGGAATGTTATTTCAAATCCACAGAAATTTGCTGATATAGCAGAATTCATGGGTGAAAACATACAAGGACTTTCAGTACTAGATGCAGCACAGAAATCTATCGATGCTATGTTTAGACTTGCAAAAGATGTTGGAATTCCAGCTAACCTAAGATCACAAGGAGTTAAAGAAGAAGACCTCGAATATATGGCTGAATGGGCATTAAAAGATGGGAATGCCTTTAGTAACCCAAGAAAAGGAAACAATAAAGATATTGTTGAATTATTTAAATCAGCATTTTAATGAAAATGAAACTATAAGTTAAATCACTTATAATATGTCCTTGATGTAATAATTGAGGACATATTATAAATTACTTATATCTTTGATAGTTATAAATTTAACAATAACTTATATTTAAAAATATAGGATAAAATATAAGTTTTATGAATTGTAAACAGAAGTTATTTATAAAAAATATTTTAAGAGAGGAAGTTTTAATATGTATGTTTTACAAAATGGATTTAGTAAACCAACAAAGAGGATAGAGGCATTAAAGGAACAAATACTTTTAGCGGTACCATGTATTGAAGTTGACAGAGCGTTATTAATAACAGAATCATTTAAAGAAACAGAAGGACAACCTGCAGTAGTTCGTAGGGCTAGAGCACTTGAAAAGATATTAAATGAAATTCCTATTATTATAAGAGACGAGGAGCTAATAGTTGGAAGTTTGACTAAGGAAGCAAGATCAGCTCAAATTTTTCCTGAGTTCTCAAATAAGTGGATTAAAGATGAATTTGAAACAATAGGAAAGAGAAAAGGTGATTCATTCCAAATTACTGAAAAGGCAAAGAAGCAGCTTACAGAAGTATTTAATTATTGGGAAGGTAAAACCACTAATGAACTTGCTACTTCATATATGTATCCAGAAACTATAGAGGCAATGAATGAAAATGTATTCACAGTTGCAAACTATTATCTTAATGGTGTAGGACATGTATCTGTAGATTACGCTAAGGTTTTAGCTAAAGGATATAAAGGAATTATTGAAGAAGTTGAATGTGCAATGGTTGCTGCTGATAAAGAAAATCCGCAGTATATTAAGCAAAAACTATTTTGGGAATCTATCATCGGTTCTTGCAAAGCAGTAATTAATTATGCACATAGATATGCAAAACTTGCTAGAGAAATGGCTTCAAAAGAATCTAATGAAAAGCGCGCTAAAGAATTAATACAAATAGCTAAAAACTGTGAAACAGTACCTGAAAATGGAGCAACTAATTTTTATGAAGCTTGCCAATCATTTTGGTTTGTACATGCAGTTATAAATATAGAATCAAATGGACATTCTATTTCTCCAACAAGATTTGATCAATACATGTATCCATATTATGAAATAGAATTAAATTCAGGAAATTTTGACATATATAAAATTCAAGAACTTATTGATTGTGTATGGGTTAAATTAAATGATATTAACAAAGTTCGTGATGAAGTATCAACAAGGGCATTTGGTGGATATCCATTGTTTCAAAACCTAATTGTAGGTGGACAAGATAGAGAAGGCAAAGATGCTACAAATGATTTATCATACATGTGCATAGATGCTACAGCTCATGTAAGATTAGCAGCACCTTCATTCTCGGTAAGAATATGGAACAAAACTCCAGATGAATTCCTATTAAGATCTTGTGAGTTAAGCAGATTAGGTACGGGTATGCCAGCATTTTATAATGATGAAGTTGTAATTACTGCATTAGTTAGTAATGGATTAACAATTGAAGATGCTAGAGAATATGGAATTATAGGCTGCGTTGAACCTCAAAAACCAGGTAAAACAGAAGGATGGCATGATTCAGGTTTCTTTAATTTAGCAAGACTATTAATAGTCACTATAAATAATGGTATGAGTAATGGAAAACAAATAGGACCTAAGACTGGAGAATTTACAGAGTTTAAGTCTATTGAAGAAATTATTGAAGCCTATACAAAACAAATGGAATACTTTGTTTATCAATTATCAGTGGCAGACAATTCTATTGATCTTGCTCATGCACAGAGGGCTCCATTACCATTCCTATCTTGTATGGTTGATGACTGTATAACAGACGGCATGTCACTTCAAGAAGGTGGAGCACATTATAACTTTACAGGACCACAAGGTGTTGGTGTTGCAAATGTAGGCGACTCTTTTGCAGCTATAAAAAAACTTGTATTTGATGATAAAAAGATAACTTTAAAAGAATTAAAAGAAGCTTTAGACACTAACTTTGGTGAAGAAGATTCAAATTCAAAGTTAGACTTTGAGGATATAAGACAAATGTTAATTCATAGAGCTCCTAAGTTTGGTAATGATATTGATGAAGTTGATGAACTAGCAAGGCAAGGAGCATATATTTACTGTAAAGAAGTTCAAAAACATAAAAATCCAAGAGGTGGAAGATTCCATGCGGGATTGTATCCAGCAGCAATTAACATCCTATTTGGTGATCTTATTGGAGCAACTCCAGATGGTAGAAAAGCACATGAAGCATTAGCTGATGGTGTGTCTCCAGTTAGAGGAGCTGATAGTAATGGACCAACGGCTGCTATAAATTCAGTAGCTAAATTAGATCATTTTATTGCATCTAATGGTACTTTATTAAATCAAAAATTCCATCCAGGTTCAATTGCTGGAAGTACTGGATTAAATAATTTAGCATCACTTGTTAGAAGCTTTTTCGATCAAAAGGGAATGCATGTACAATTCAATATAATAGATAAGAAAACGCTTGTTGAAGCACAAAAGGATCCAAGTAAATATAGAGATTTAGTAGTACGTGTTGCTGGTTACAGTGCACAATTTATAACATTAGATAAAGCAATTCAAGATGATATTATAAAGAGAACTGAACAAACTTTTTAAAAAGGAGGAAAAGCAGATGCCGATAAGAAGAATTAATTATAAGCAAGAAGGCAAAATTTTTAATATGCAACGCTTTTCTATACATGATGGACCTGGTATTAGAACAATAGTGTTTTTTAAAGGATGTCCTTTAAAATGTGATTGGTGTAGTAATCCAGAATCACAAGATCCATTAGTTCAAATTATGTTTAATGAAAAAAATTGCATTGAATGTGGGAAATGCGAAAAAAATTGCCCAGTAGGTGCAATTGATATGCTAAGACCTGGAAGAATAGATAGAGAAAAATGCACAAGTTGTGGAGTTTGCGCTGATAATTGTTATCCAGGAGGTCTTGTAAAATCTGGAGAAGAAACTACTGTAGAAAAGGTAATGGCTGAACTAAAGAAAGAAACTATTCAGTTTAGACGTTCCGGAGGTGGAGTTACATTATCTGGAGGAGAATTACTTATGCAACCAGAATTTGCAATTGAACTTTTAAAAGCTTGCAAGTCAATGGGATGGCATACTGCATTAGAAACTACAGGTTATGCTAGTGAAGATACAATTAATAAAATAATGCCTTGGGTTGATTTAGTGCTTTTAGATATAAAACACTTAAATGATGAAAAACATAAAAAATATGTTCATGTAAGTAATGAGATAATAGTTAAAAATGCTAAAAAAATAGCGGCTACAGGCAAAGAGCTTATTATAAGAGTACCTGTTATTCCACAATTTAATTGTGATGAAAACAGTATATCTGATATTGCTAAGTTTGCTAAAAGTTTAAATGCAGTAAAGCACATAGATTTATTACCATATCATAAGCTTGGTGCTAATAAGTATGAGAACTTAGGGCTAGATTATACAATGGGACAGGAAATTAAAACGCCAGATGAAGATACTATGAATAACTTTAAAAAAATAGTAGAGGACTATGGATTAGAATGTACTATTGGAGGCTAAAGAAGAATAAACACTATCTACTTATAATCTTATAATTTAAGAGTTAACTGCTAACAAAGCAATTTAATTTATAGCCCTAATTATTGAACAATATTGTTTCAGTAATTAGGGTCTATTTTTTAGAGTTAATATAATATTCATGATATAATGTGGTATATATTATATTAGTCGGTTAATGGAGGGCATGATTTATGATAAGAGACTTAACAAAGGGTAGTCCAGCTAAAATTATTTTAGTTTTCACACTACCATTACTTATAGGTAATATTTTTCAACAATTCTATAGCTTAGCAGATACTCTGATTGTAGGACGTACACTTGGAGTTAATGCATTAGCAACAGTAGGTTGTACTGCCAGCATTATGTTTCTTATACTTGGGTTTTCACAAGGATTAACTGCTGGATTTTCCATAATCACAGCTACCTGTTTTGGAGCTGGAGATAAACAGGGGGTAAGACATAGTTATGTAGCAAGTATTGTGCTAAGTTTATTAATCACAATGATTCTTACAATTATAAGCATTATATTTGCACGACCAATTTTAGATGTAATGCATACACCACCAGAAATAATAGAAGGTGCTTATAATTTTATAATTATAATTTTCGGCGGTATTATAGTGTCAATGTTATTTAACTTGTTTTCTAATGTTATGAGAGCACTAGGAGACAGTAGAACACCGTTAATATTTTTAGCTATTGCTAGTATCATAAATATAGTTTTAGATTTTGTATTCATTTTAAAATTCAACATGGGGGTTTCAGGTGCAGCATGGGCAACCACAATATCTCAAGGAATTTCTGCTATATTATGCTTTAGCCATATCATGAGAAATGTACCTATTTTAAAACTACACAGGAGTGATTGGCATTTAACAAAAAAAATCATATGGAATCATTTAAGAATGGGTCTTCCTATGGCATTTCAAGCTTCTATTATAGCAATCGGTGCAATTACTGTCCAATTTGCACTAAATAATTTAGGTGAACTATCCGTAGCTGCATACACGGCTGCGCAAAAAATTGATACACTAGCTATTCAACCTATGATGTCATTTGGTATTACAATGGCCACATTTGTAGCCCAAAACTATGGTGCAGGGAAAATAGAAAGAATCCGTATTGGTATAAGGCAATGTAGTATCATATCAGTAGGTTTTAGCATTATTGTTGGTCTGTTTAATATTTTAGCTGGTCATTTTATGATATCGCTTTTTGTAGGGGACAACCATCCAAAAGTAGTATCTCTTGCACAAACATATTTAAATATCAATGGAGCATTATATTTTGTGTTAGCATTACTTTTTATTTACAGATTTAGTCTTCAAGGATTAGGACAGAGTCTTGCGCCTACTTTAGCAGGAGTTATGGAACTAATTATGCGAACCTTTGCAGCTATAGTTTTATCAAAATACTTAGGTTTTACAGGTATAGCAATGGCAAGTCCTCTTGCATGGATTGGTTCTTGTGTGCCGCTAGGAATTGCTTACTATATAACCCACAAAAAATTATATGGATTGAAGAAGCCTACTTGTGTAACCGAAAAATAATTTTAAAATAAAAGAATAAAGGAGAGTTTTGAGGCATATACATAGTTTGAGGTAATTATCATGGGGGATTTATATGTTGAAGCATTTGAGTAATTATGAATCAGAAAAAGCAAGATATTTTAGAGAATTCTAAGAATAATAGTTATAAGGAGCTTTTTATATGAATAATTATTTTGAATTATCTAATGAATGTGTAATAAAAATATCAAAAAAATATAATATTCCAGAGTTTTCTTTATATATGGAAAACCCAGTAACTATATCAGAAACATATAATATTCCAATAGAAGATTTAATTAAAATTATAGAACAATGTAACATGGATGATTATGAAAGATAATTTTTCATAAGTCTGAACATAATATTTTGGTTAAAGAAATCATGTATTAAAATAGGAGCCCAAGGTTATTATTTTATTTATTAAATAAAATAATAACCTTAAGGTTTTATAAGATTAATGCTTAATCTTTCTTTTTACTGTTAATAATACCAAGAACGTAATGAATAGTTTGTTGTTGTGCAAATAATTTTTCATCACAACATGTAATATATGTATTTATAAGTTTATATCCACTACTAAGTAATTCATTGACCATATAAGTTCCAATTTCTGAATTATTATTAATAGATCCGTCTATTGTGACTTCTCTTATAGATAAAATGTTGTTTAAGTCCATATATATCAACTCCTTTCTTTGAGGTTTATATTTATAGGATAAAACCGAATTTGATATAATATAAATTTTACTAATGATATTAGTATTATGTGACAGTTTAATTATCTATTATTGTCTTTGTCTTGGTCAATTTGTCTTGTTATTTTTTTTAATTCAGTTATAACTTCACCATCTATTTCTTTTTTACCTAACTGCTTAAGTATTTTAAGTAAAAGCTTATCCATTGCATCTGAAATCACTGTAGTTGCACTTGTTAATGTAATTTGTTTATTTTGTATATCATTAGATATTTCATTGGTAAATATGGAGTTACCTTTATTTCCATCCGTAATTTTAGAGAATTCACTTGTAAGTGAAGTCAAATTCATACCCCCCCTTTTAATCATAATGCGGTATTACTACCTTTCATACCATTTTGTTAATATCCTTTTATATACGTTTAACATATAAGCAATTTTTTAATAATTTGTTTTGTCATAAGATTCTATATTCCACATTATTCTACATTTTTAATTATTTTCCTTCTAAAATTAAAAAAAATTTTTTTGAACTATTACCTTAATATATGACATAATATGGGATATTTTGTATAACTTTATACTTATTACAAATCACTCGTGATTTAAGAAAGATCTATTATTTGATTTTTTGATTAGGATTTTTATAAAACAAATTATTGCTATAATTATTATTACTAATAAAACAATTATAGTTTCTGTCTTTGAGTAGGAACCTAATTTAGATATTTGGTTACCTAAAAATACGTAGCCAATAATGGCCGGTAAAATACCTATGCCCGTAGAAACTAAAAATGGTATTAATTTCATATTACTTAAACCTGCTAAATAACTTAGAAAATCAAGGGGAACAAAAGGAAGTAATCTACCCACCAAGACAACCTTGAATTCATGTTTATTATTTATTTCATCAACTTTTTTCCATAAATTCTTACTACGAATAATTTTTTTTACAAATACTTCTCCTAGAAATCTAGCTAGATAAAAAGAAGTAGTTCCTTCCAGCATGGCACCAATCCAAGATATAACTATTCCCCAAAACATTCCAAAAATAGTTCCATTTGCTCCAGTTATCAAAAATGATGGAATAAGATATACTACAGAATGAAGTATCATTAAGAGAATACTTAATAATGGAGCAGCCCATCCCCAAGATCTAATTAAGGATATTATATGCTCTATAGAATCATTATTTAGAATACTAATTATATTTTTAAAATCCACTTTAAATATAAAAATAACTGTTATTAATAAAAATAATGAAATTAAATAAATAGTATATTTTTTACTTAACCGCTTAAAGGTCATCGAAATATCCTCCAATATTATATTTTTAAAATATAATAATTTAAAATGTTACTATATTTAATTACTTTATAAAATCTTATGATAGCTAATAAAAATATAATGGCAATAAAAAAAGTAAAATGTCGTAAAAATATAATTGAACTAAGCCGCTAGTAACGGTTTAGTTCAATATTAATTTCACGACAGTTGTTATTTGTCTGTATGTTGTATTCAATAGCTTAATTTTAACTTATATATATGTAATAAACTACTATATAATTGCTATTAATGGTGTCTAATCAGGAATAACTGTTATTGATACTTTAGCATTTCTAACAACCTTACTTGTTACAGAACCAATTAGTCTATATAAACCGTTTTTGCTACACTTTGTCATTACTATTAGGTCAAAATTATCTTTTTCAGCCGTGTTTAATATTTCATCTGCAGCGTTTCCTAAAGTTGAAATCTTATCAACTTGGTAACCTTCTAGTTCCTTCATTCCTTTATCTAAAACCAATATGCTGTCTTTTGTTAAATAATCAAATCCGGTTGGATTTGCACCCATAATTGGATTGAGTGGATTCATCATTTCATCGGTTAAAAGTGTTTCCATTACATTGATTAGTGTAATGGAAACATCAGCCTTACTAAAAATTCTTTTTAACCAATCAAGCGAGTGCATGCTTCTTTGAGTGCCATCTAATGGTACTAATATTTTAAATTTTTCCATATACAAGACCTCCTTAAATTATCTATATATATAATATATCATTTAAATAGGTAAATGTCGCTAAAGTTAGATATATTTATAAAAAAAGGCATTATATACTTTGTATGGAAATTAATAATAAAAGAGTCATATTAGTTTTTAAAGTGTTTGTTTTGCAGATGTAAAGATCGGAAGAGCGTC